>VFKQ01000078.1 GCA_009885445.1 Anaerolineaceae bacterium
CAAGACTTTATCGTTTTCAAAGTCCGATTTCTATCATGAATGGGTTACTCGACTCTACATAATTCGTTACAATCTCGCCAAATCAGCACTTGCTATTTAACCACTACCTTTTATCGTTGTGCTGTTCAATTATTTACTCCCAATGCGCGGACTGTTTTGTGCGACCCCGTTTAATTTCGCCGCGCGTTTTCTTGGCGGTGATACGCTTTTCTTTTGAAGCGCGCGTGGGCGCGGTTTTCGTGCGCGACTTGGGTTTTTCTTTTGCGCGGCGCACCAGCTCATCGAGTCGCGCGAGGGCGGCGGCGCGGTTTTGGTCTTGTGTGCGAAATTGTTTTGCTTCGATGATGAGCACGCCCTCGGTGGTGACGCGCTTGCCAGCCAATTTAATTAATCGCGCTTTTACTTCGCTGGGCAGGGATATGTTGTTTGCCACGTCGAAGCGCAACTGCGCGGCGCTGGCAACTTTGTTGACGTTTTGTCCGCCCGGGCCGGCGGAGCGCACAAAGTTAATTTGCACTTCGCGATGGTAGGAGTGTGTGTGGAATTTCTTTTCGGGCATGGTGAGATTATAACGGTGGAATTAAACACGTAGGGCCGCAGCCTTGCTGCGGCCCTACTGATTCAAAACATCAACGGAATTTTAGCCGCCAGTGGGTTGTCGCTTGTCGAGCGTGCGCAGGAGAATATCTTCCTGCTCGGCAGTGACCTTGCCCGATTTGACTTTAACCGTCTTCGGTTTCGCGCCGGACCGATCCATGGCAGTCTGCCAGGCAATTTGCATGCCGGTGAGTTCGGGTTCTTTCGGACCAGTGTCCACGGGCATTTCGTAGGATTCTTCCTGCTTTTTGCCGCGTCGGGGTCTGTCGCCTCGATCATTGCCACCGCCATTGCGCTTTTCGCGGGCCGGCTTTTCTTCTTCGACCACTTCGGGCATGAGCGCCTTCATCGAAAGGCGAATCTGCTTTTTCTTGCGGTCCACTTCGAGCACCACGGCTTCGACTTCATCGCCCTCTTTGACAACTTCGCCAGGGAGTTTGACATAGCCGCGAGTCAACTCGCTGACGTGTACCATGCCCGGGCGCTCGGCGCCGAAATCCACAAAAGCGCCGTAGGCTTCGAGGCGCACGATCTTGCCTTTGACGGTCATCTCGGGCTTGATGTCTGCCCAGTCCATGCCGAGGGGTTCGATCATGGTCAGCTCAATGCGATCTTTTTTTGCTTTTTTGACCCACACATCCACGACCATGCCGGGCTTCAAAACATCTTCCACTTTGTTGACAGCTTCTTTTTGAATCTGCGAAATGTGGATGACGCCCGGGAGTTCCTGCCCAATATCTATTAATGCGCCAGCCAGTGTGGTCTTCAGTACCTTGCCAGAAATTTTTACTTTTGAATTGACCGCCTCAACCGGGGCGGATTCGATTTCGTCCATGATGTTGCTCCTATATTGAAAATTTGCAGACCCGCATTATACCATTGTGGAAAAAGATTGTGATAAAATATTGACCGTTCACATGGAGCCTGTAGCTCAACGGCAGAGCGCCGCCCTGTGGAGGCGGATGTTGTGGGTTCGAAACCCATCAGGCTCCCTTAGCGCCCTCGTAAGAGGGCGCTTTTCTTTGCGTTGTTGTCTCCATTTAGGAGATGCGATGGGTTCGAAACCCATCAGGCTCCCCAATAAAAGCACAACCCCGCTTTCATAAAAAGGCGGTTTTAACAAGCCCGTTACTCCAACATCAATGCGCGCGCAAAAATCTTGGTGAAGCCAACATGCTTCGCCAATTCAACATATTCCACGTCGCGGGTAATCTTGTCGGCTAGCTTGCGCGCTTCCATCGAAACCAACATGCGCCGCGCGCCCGTGCCGGCCGCGTTGCCAATTTGCACAAACTTCGAGCGCTCGGCTTTGGGGAACATGCCAATCGAAACCGCACTATCCACATCCAAATAAGTTCCGAACGCGCCAGCGACAACAAACTGATCCAAATCCGCCGGCGTGATTCCCGCACGCTCCATCAGACATTCGGTGCCGGTGCGCACCGCGCTCTTCGCCAATTGGATTTCGTTCACGTCGCGACGAGTCACGCGCACGTCCCGCCCCGTGCGGGACTGTGAAGCGGGCGCCAGCACGAATTCGGCTTTGCCGCCGACGCCGCGCAGGCGCGAATGCTGTCCCTTGAACGCGCCTCGGGGTTCTAGCAAACCCGCTTCCAGTAATTGAGCGATCGCGTCGAGGATGCCCGAGCCGCAGATTCCGATCGGGTCCACGTCGCCGATGGTGCGCAGTTGGACACTTTCGCCATCGATGAGCACGCGCTCGATCGCGCCCGGGGCGGCTCGCATTCCATCGTCAATGTGCGCGCCCTCGAAGGCGGGGCCGGAGGGGCAGGAGGTGGTGAAGTGATGCCCGTTGTGATAGACGCTGATTTCGGTGTTGGTGCCGATGTCGAGCGCGACGATGGTTTTGCGCGTGCCCGGCAGACTCGCGCCGATTAACATGGCGACATGGTCCGCGCCGACAAAGCCGGTGACGTTGGGCGGCAGATACAATGTTGCGCCCCTCGCTAAATTCAAGCCGAGGTCGCGGCATTTGATATCAAGTGATTCGCCGACGGTGGCCATGTAGGGCGAGTCGCCGAGTTGATGCACGGGCAGGCCGGCGAGCACATGATGCATGGCCGTGTTGCCGACGATGACCGCTTCGACAATTTGTTCCTGACGAATGTTCGCTTCTTTAGAAAGTTCTTCGATGAGCGCGTTGAGGCCGTCTATGATGCGGGTTTGTAAAGTTTTGAGTCCGTCTTCGTGGTCGTTGATGTAGCGGATGCGCGCGATGATGTCTTCGCCGTAACCGATCTGCGGATTCATTGCGCCGCCCTTGGCCACGATCTCGCCGGTTTCAAGATCAATTAAATAAACTGCGACTTTGGTTGTGCCCACGTCGGAGGCGATGCCATAGATTTTCGTGCCCTGCGGCAGGACGGCGACAACTTCGTCGCCGCGCATAGCGAGACGCACCTTCCATTCGTTATTGCGCAAAGCGGGTGCGAGTTGCTTGGCGGCTTCAGAGTCGAAGTAAATGCGGCCGTGTTTTTTATTCGGGTCTGCCTGAGCCTGAATGGCTTGGATGACGCGCGTGGTATCTGGACGCAAGTCTTCGAGCGAGGCGCGCCCGACTTCAACTTCCACCGCGCGGACGACGCCCTCGACCCATTTGAATTCTTCCTCACGACCTTCAATCGAAAGACGTTGCGGCGCGCTGAGCGACTCAGGCGGAATCTCAATGAGCAGGTCGCTTAATATTTCAGCCTGGCAGGCTTTGCGGATTCCGCCAGCGAGCTCGGCCTCGCTGAAGTCCTCGGTCTCGTTTTGGGTGACCCCGCTCAAAGTGCCGGAGGCGAGGCGGACTCTGCAAGTGGCGCAGACGCCCGCGCCGCCGCACACGGCCACAAGCTCGATTCCGCTTTGTTGGCAGGCGTCCAGCAGATTTGTGCCCGCTGGCATTTCGATGCGCCGACCGATGGGTTGAATATCTATTTGATACGTGGGTTGGGTCATAATCTTTCTTTTCTCTGTGAAGTTGCTTAAGGGCAATATGGAAAATACGTTGCTGGGTGGTCGAGTAGCGTTTTACGGTGGTCTCGACACGGCAAAGTGCGCCTACTCGACCACCGCAAAACGCGTATCGAGACCTTGCTTCTCAACTTGCATACACTCGCTAGGAATGCGAGTTGAGAAATCTCAATGCGGTTTCGGCCAGCATGGCTGTGCCGTAGGGCAGGGCGCGCTCGTCAATGTCGAAGCGCGGACTGTGGAAAGGACGCTCGAGGCCGTCTTCGATGCGCGCGCCGATAAAGAACATGGCTCCGGGCGCGAGGTCGGTGAAGGTGCCAAAGTCTTCGGCGCCGAGTGAATTTTCCATTTGAAGCACATTGTCTTTGCCGAGAATATCGGCGCCGACCGCGCGAATTTGATTTGTGACGCCGACGTGATTGACGACCGGCTGGCATCCGATTTCTAGTTTCAGATCGTAGTTGCCACCCAGCGGTTTGACGATTTCGAAGGCGCGGCGAATTTCAGCGTGTAATTGATTTTGAACAGCCTTGGTGGTGAAGCGCAATGTGCCGGTGATGCGCACGCTATCGGGGATGACGTTTTCTGTGAAGCCGCCTTGAATGGAGCCGATGCTGACAACTGCGGGATCGAATGGATGAATGCGGCGCGAGATGAGTCCGTTGATGGCGAAGATAACGTGTGCGGTTAAGTAGAAGGGATCAATTGTATTGTAGGGGTAGGCGGCATGCCCGCCTTTGCCAAAAATAGTACCGAACCAAGAGTCTACGCCGCCGCCGGACGCGCCTTCGCTGATGCGAATCGCGCCGACGGGCGTATCTGGGTCAACGTGCTGGGCGATAACAAAGTCCACGCCGTCCATGGCGTGGTCTTCGACCATGCGCATCGCGCCGCTCAGACCTTCTTTGTCTGCGGCTTCTTCGCAGGGTTGAAAGAGAAAACGTACGCGGCCTTTGAGTTTTTCTTTGGTGAGTAACATGGCCGCGCCAAGCGCCATGGCCGTGTGCGCGTCGTGTCCGCAGGCGTGCATTTTGCCGGACTCTTTCGAGACGTAATCTGTCTGATTTAATTCGACGAGGGGCAGGGCGTCCATGTCCGCGCGGATGGCGACAACAGGTCCGCCTTCACCGATTTCAGCGACGACGCCGGTCTTGCCGACGCCGCGCTGGACGCGGTAGCCCATTTTTTCCATTTCGTCGGCCACGATGCCGGCGGTGCGGTAAACGTCAAAGCCCGTTTCGGGGTGCATGTGAAAATCGCGGCGCCATTCGATGAGTTCTTCTGAAATTGCGTGTGATTGTTTGAGCATAGGTTCCTTATGATAGGTTCAATTGTAAATGCATTTTGTGATGTGATGGTGGTAGGGGCACGGCGCCGCCGTGCCCCTACCACCATGAGGAAACATAAACATCCGTAAATCATTTTGCACGAACGATATTACGGACGTACCAATTCTTTTTCTGCCGCCGCCATGATGGCATCCAATTCTTGATTTTGTTTATCTTCCAGCGGCGGGACAACGTGCTCGCGCAGGATTTTATCTGCCGCGTCCATGGCGCGGTCAGCCATTTGTTTGCGGCCCAATTTCTCTTCCCAGGCTTCCCACGAGTTGCGCTCGGCCAATTTGGTCAGCGCAATTTCGCCAGCGCGGATGTGCTTGAGCGTATGTTTTTGGCCGAGGAAATTGCGCGTGCCATTAATAACATTGCCGATGATTTCCACAGCGAGATGTTCAACATCGGCATTCAAGCCTTTGCGCAAACGCAGGACGCTGGCGGCAAGTTCGTTGTCCATCACCATTTGTGCGTAACAACTCATCACGCCGGCTTCCATTTCGCCGATGCCCGAAAGTTCGTCGGCGCCGGCCAGGGCGGGGATGGCGGCGTTGAGTCCGCGCTCGAAGGCGTTTTGCGCGTCGAGGGTGTGCGCATTGGTGGAGAATCCGTACACGTTGACGGCGAACCCGTAATAATGTCCGAGTTGGACCGTGCCGGCGGAGGTCATGCCCAATTCGACGCCGGCCCAGATCAGGCCGGTGCGTGGTTCGAGCATCCCGATCCGTCCGCAATAAATATATCCGCTACCCGGGTTGATGATCTGTGCCAGCACCAGCATTGACAATGTCTCGGCGCTTTGTTGGACGATACTGCCGGTGATCGTCATGGGCGACGTCGCGCCGCTGGTGGGCGCGGGCAGGTTGGCCATGATGACTCCCGCTTTGGCCATTTCGATAACTGCGGCCGCGGCCGAGTCGTGGACTGTGAGCGGGCTGACCGGTGAAAGTGACAGAGTCAACTCTGATGCGGGTGTGCCCATTACGGCGGCCATCTCGAGGGCGTACTTCACTTCGTCCGCATTTTGAATCCCTGGCCCTTGCATCGGTTTGACAGTATGCGGCAAACAATAACGATACATGGCCAGTGACATTAATTCGCCGGGGATGTCGCGCGGCGTGAAAAAGGGCGTGACGGTGTGACAATTTTCTAGCGCGTCGAGCACGCGCGTTGAGTCGACCACGTCTTGCATCAACGCAATGCGCCGTTCACCTGTGCGCGGCTCGAACACGTCGCGCGCGCCGCCGAGGTTGTGAAAATATAAATTGCCGTCGCCGAAGGTGTTGACCTGCCCGTTGCGTCCGCGCACTGAGGGACGCTTGCCCGCTTTGGCGATGCAGTCCATCACCAATTGCGGAGGAAATTGAATGCGTCCATCTTTCATCTTGCAACCCGCATCCATGAGAATCGCCAGGCTGGGTTTGTGCGTCCACACAATGCCGATTTCATTTAATATGTACAGAGTGGCTTCGTGCATGGCTTGCAAATCTGTGTCGGAAAGGAACTTTAGGTTTTCCATAATGATTTGCGTGCACTTAAAGTTTGTTTCTTAAGTACACGGATGACGCTGATTTGACGGAATTACACAGAAAAAGCATTAAAAAATCCGTGCGCGAAGCATCTATATAATCCGTTCAATCCGTGTACAAAAAGAGTTAAGAAACGCTCCCTTAGGCGGCAGTCTCCATTTCAGTTTTGCGCTCAAGGATGCGCGCTATGAAATTCACGCGTTTTGTTTCAGCATCCACCATGTTATCCACGTTGATGAAGGCGTGGCCTTCATTTTCATACAACCACAATTCAGCATCGAGACCCAGCGCGCGTAATTTTTCATACGCCGCCACAGACTCTTGCGGCGGACAGCGCGGATCGTTCTCAGCGGCGATGAGTTGCACGGGCACGCGAATCTTGTCGAGGAAGAAGAACGGCGAACGCTCACGCCACAGCGCTTCGTTCTCTTCGGGCTTGCCCATGTTTTCAATATCCCAATGTTGTAAATCTTCGCGCGAATTTTTATGGCCAGTGAACCAATTGATAAACGGCACAATTGCCGCGCCCACTGCGAAGACTTCGGGGTTGCGCGTTAGGGCTGTCATGGTCAGGTAGCCGCCGTGACTGCGGCCTGTGACGGCAATGCGCGCGCGGTCGGCGATTTTTTGGCCCACGAGATATTCTGCGGCGGCAACGCAGTCGTCGTTGTCAATGCGGCCAATCTCAAAACGATTCGACGTCTGCCACGCGCGACCATAACCTGTGGAGCCGCGATAGTTGGGGCAGATGATCGTCCAACCGCGCGAGGCCATGTGACTCAAAATCGGATACCATAAAAACGAAAGGTGCCAACTCGGTCCGCCGTGGATGAAGACTGCGGCGGGCGTGTGCTCGTCGGCATCTGCAGATTTGTATAACAATGCCGGAACAAGAGTCCCATCTTGCGCGGGGTAGGTGATTTCAATTGGCATCACAAATTCTTCATCGCGCAATTCGGCGGGCAGGGAATTTGTCAGCGGGGACACATGTCCATCGTCGAGCGTAGCCCGCCACAAGTCCGCGGGATGATGCGGACTCTCGAAGGCGGCGATGACGGAGCGCCCGTCTGCGCTGAAGGTGGGATTGTGGACGAGTCCGTCGCCGAAGCCGAGAGTCTGCACTGCGCCCGCTTCATTACTGACCTCAATGCGGGTGCGCGCTCCCTGCGCATTTACCCAGCCCAGGCATCCGCCGTCAGGTGACCAAAAAGGTTGGTAGTGGTTGCTCGCGCCGCTGGTGAGCCAGACGATGTTTTGCGTTTCGATGTCATACACGCCGACTTGTTGCCAACCGGACTCGTTGGAGACAAACGCGATTTTTTTGCTATCCGGCGAAAACGCCGCACCTTCAGAATCTCCAGCGCCGATGCGTTGCGCACTGCCATCTTTGAGCGCGATGAGGAATACTCCGTTGTTTTGTATTTCCATGCAAGCCGTCATGGCGAGATATGCGCCGTCGGGTGAATATTTCACAGAGTAGGCTGGCCCGCCTGCAGAGAAGGTGAACGTGTCGTCAGCGCCGTCCGCGTTCCGCGTATATAAATCGAAATTATTTTTCTTGTCAGAGAGATAGGCGATGCGCTTGCCGTCCGGCGACCATGCAAATGTGGGTTGCATTGCGAACTTTGCATGAGGATCAAGGTCCAGCGTTGTGCCGCTGTGTAAATTTTTTACAACGATGTGAAAACTTTCGCCGCCATCCAGATCAAGCGCCCAGGCGAGCGAAGCGCCATCGGGTGAATATTGCGGCGCGAATTTTGCGCCCTGGCCATCTGACATTTGGCGCGGAGTTGCGTTTTCTGTGTTGAGATCGAGTTCGTAAATTTCAAAATGGCCGAGCGGGTTGGAGGCAAACGCGATGCGACCGCCGTCGGGGGAGATGTCGAATCCGGTTTCGGGTTCGACGATGGGGACTCTGAGAAGTTTTTCGAGGGAAATCATTTGGGCCTTCATTCTTTCTGCCGCCACGGACGCGAAGCGCGCCAAGGTTTAATAAAAGCCTTCGCATACTCCGCAGTTAGTGTGCGGTGGTTGAAATAAAACTCAATACACAATCATTCGTCGCTCTGTGGCGAATTGGAATGGCCCCTTTAAAATATTAAGTTGAAGCGCTTACACTGCCATCAACTCTGCGCCCGGGATGACAGGCATTTTGTCCATGCCATATTCACTGGCTAACGAGAGCATGAATTCAGTCATTTCGTTTTGGCGCTCAATGGCGCTTTGCGGACGCTGATACTTGGCCACCAGCGCATTGGTGCGGACTTTGGCACGCTCGAAGGTGTTCATTGAGCCGCCGAGTTGCCAGGCGC
>VFKQ01000104.1 GCA_009885445.1 Anaerolineaceae bacterium
ATCACAACGGATTTATTGACCAGGCTGGGCGCGTATTTAGTATTGTCGGCACATCCTTCCCTACATTTGTATTTGGCTTGCTGATGCTGATGATCTTCTATGCAAACCTCGAATGGTTTCCGCCTGGAAGGCTTTCAGACTGGGCAACACGCGTCGTGGATGGCGATACTTTTAAAACCTATACATCGTTGACCACTTTTGACGCCCTGTTGAACGGCCGCTTTGACATCTTTTTGGATGCCTTGCGTCACATGGCCATGCCCATTCTCACACTTTCCTACATTAGTTGGGCTACCTTCCTGCGTGTGACACGCGGTTCGATGCTTGAAACCTTGCGCATGGAATATGTCACCACGGCGCGCGCCAAGGGCCTGCCCGAGCGCGATGTCATTTACAAACATGCCCAACCGAATGCCATGCTCCCTGTGGTCACATTGGCTGGCTTCAGCGTTGTGGGCCTGCTCGGCGGCGTGGTGATTACTGAATCAGTCTTCAACTACCCGGGCATTGGCGCCGCTTCGGCGGTGGCCGCCACCCAGTTGGACGTGGTCACTGTTTTGGGTTTTGCGGTCTTCAACGGACTGATTTTGATCTTTGCCAACCTGGTCGTAGATATTCTCTACGCATACATAGACCCGCGCGTGCGGCTCTCCTAGGAGATTCCAATGGCACAACCTGTTCCGTCCGCTGATAACAGCATGCTCCGCGACACGATCTCCACGCGGCAGATTTCCCGCATGGAGAGATTCCTCGGCCCTGAGAATTATCGCATTATGGCCGGCCTGCTAAAGACGCCCGCCTCCATTGTTGGCATCTTGTTAATCAGCATGTTCGTGGTGATTTCATTTGCCGCCCCGTTAATTGCGCCGCCTGTCGAGGGCGACGATCCTTACAAAATCCCTCGCGATGGCTATAGCGCTGAGCCACAACCAATGATGTCGCCGTGGACTCGCAATGTGCCGCCCCTGCCGTTTTGGTGGAAGCCCATTATGAAGACGGATGAGTGGGTGCACATCTTCGGCACTGCGCAGGGACAGTATGATATTTTCTACGGAATCATTTGGGGTACGCGCACAGCCTTTAAGACGAGCCTGACGGTTACCATCATTACGCTTATTCTAGGCGTCCTGGTTGGCTCGATCTCGGCCTACTTTGGCGGATGGGTAGACAACGTAATCATGCGTATTGTCGACGTTCTGCTCATTTTGCCGGGTCTGCTGGCCGCCTTGATTCTGGCCGCCGTGCTCATTCCCAGAATTGGACGGAGTCTGATACCCACTATGACGGCGCTGATCGCCTTTGGCTGGATGGGCTACTCGCGCTTTATCCGTGGTGACATCCTCTCGGTAAAGGAACGCGATTATGTGATGGCCGCGCGCGTTATCGGCGTTAAAGACAATCGCATCCTCTTCCGTCACATTTTGCCCAACGCCATTTTCCCCACCCTCGTGCTGGCCTCGCTGGCGATTGGTGACGTTGTGCTTGCCTTCGCCGCGCTTTCCTTCTTGGGCATCGGCACCGACATTGGCTACGCCGACTGGGGCCAGGTGCTCTCCTTTGCGCGCAACTGGATCACCAGCCTCAACACCTACTGGTACATTATTGCCTGGCCCGGGCTGACCCTCGTGCTCTTCGTCATGGGCTGGAACCTGCTCGGCGACGCCCTGCGCGACGTACTCGACCCGCGCATGCGCGGCAAAGTATAGTTACAAACGCTTCACTGAATCGCCCTGCTTTTGCAGGGCGATTTTTTTATCGGGCGCGCGATAAATCAGGTTACAATTCGTGCGTTGTCTAAGAGATTGTTTCTTAACCCTTTTTTTGCCACAGAGCGCGCAGAGACCTTTGAGAGAACCCGTTTAAAAATCTCTGTGAACTCTGTGTTCTCTGTGGCTGAGGCTCTTTTTCGCGCCGTCATAGGACTTAAGAAACACTGTCTAAAAGCCATCAACTCTGCGCGTTCGATTCTCGAAACCTCCTCAAGAAACGGAAGGGGCCTCCCATGCCTGCCAAAATTTCAAAACCCTTTGCCCTCATCTTAATTTTTGCATTCCTCTTTTCGGCTTGCCAGACCTCAAGCCAGACCGACACACCAGTCTCCCCGCCAGTGGGGGGGACGGGAGGCGGCTCGCCCACGCCCGTCTTCACGCCGATTCCTCCGGCGGCGCGCACGTTGAATATTTGTCTTGGCGACACGCCCAATACGCTGTACCCGCTCGGAGGTCCGAACGGAGCCGCGCGTAGTGTGCTGTCCGCCATCTACGATGGTCCGTTCGATTTGCTGAATTATCAATATCAGCCCGTCACATTGACCAAGATGCCCTCCCTCGCGGATGGCGATGCGCAGGTGAACACCGTCTCAGTGGGCCGCGGCGACGAAGTGCAGAACGCCGCCGGGGATTTGGTCCTGCTCGATGCCGGTGCGCGCGTACGTCCGGCGGGTTGCCGCGCCGATAATTGTGTCGTCACCTTTGACGGCAACAACCCCATCAGCATGGATTACATGTTCGTGCAATTCAAATTCAAGCCCGGTCTGCGCTGGTCAGACGGCACGCCGCTCACTGCTGAAGATTCTGTTTACGCATTTGAAGTGGCCTCCGACGACGCCACGCCTGGCACAAAATATATCATCGAGCGCACGCGCACTTACGAAGCCGCCGACGATGTGACCGTGCAATGGTGGGGCAAACCCGGCTTCGTGGACCCAACTTACTACACAAATTTTTGGGCGCCATTGCCCAAACATATTTGGGCGCAATTCAGCGCCAAAGATTTGCTGACCAGCGACATTTCTGCGCGCACACCGATGGGCAACGGCGCCTACGTGATCAAGACCTGGACTGACACAGAAATCCGCCTGACGAAAAACACGAACTACTTCCGCGCTGTGGAGGGCCTGCCCCATTTTGACGAACTGGTCTTTCACATCACGCCCGACGCCGACACTGCTCTGAGCGCCCTCATCGAAGGCCGCTGTGACTTGATCGACTCGAGCGTGCATCTCGACGCGCACACAAGTCTCCTGCTCGAAATGCGCCGCACCGGACAGTTGCGCGCGCTCTTCGGCGAAACGCCCACGATGGAATGGCTCGCGCTGGGAGTCAACCCTGCCTCGTACGACGATGCCTACGACCCCAACGTTCAGCGCGACCGCCCCGACTTCTTCGGCGACCCGCGTTTGCGCGTGGCCATTGCCCAATGTTTGGATCGCCAGAAAGTTGTAGACACCGTTCTTTACGGCCTCGTGCCCGTGCCCGACACTTACATTTCCGCCAGCCATCCGTCGCATGCAACAGGTTTGCCCATCTACACGTTCAACCCCGTCGCCGGCATGAGCGCGCTCAACAACCTCGGCTGGAGTGACCACGACAACAACCCATCCACGCCGCGCGTCGCCAGGGGCGTGGACCGCGTCCCGCCGAACACAAAATTAATTATCAACTACATCACCACCTCGGCCACGCAACGCCGCCAGGTCAGCGAAATTCTTGTGCAATCGCTTACGCAATGCGGCATCGGCCTCAGCACCACTTATTCACCGCAACTTGATTTTTATGCCGAAGGCCCGAGCGGCCCGCTTTTCGGTCGCAAGTTTGATCTGGCCGAATTCGCCATGTCTACCTTCAGCTTCCTGCCGCCCTGCGAGCGCTTCACCAGCGCCGAGATTCCTACTGCGCTCAATCAGTGGATCGGCACCAACGTCAGCGGCTACAAAAACCCCATCTTCGACTCGGCCTGCCTCGCCG
>VFKQ01000215.1 GCA_009885445.1 Anaerolineaceae bacterium
AGGGCCACAGAAACAAACAGCCGTTCGCCCTCGCGGGTGAGCGGTCATGGTGAAACGGTGGTGTAAGAGACCACCGGCGCCCGCCGTAATGCGGGCGGCCAGGTAACCCCCGCCGGGAGCAAGGCCAAGCAGGGACGATTCCGTCTGCGGACGGGAGGAGGCGACTCGTCTCCTTATGTGCCCCTCCTTCGGGGAGGGAGCCAGTCCCGGGTAGGTCGCTTGAGCGCCGCGGCAACGCGTCGCCTAGAGAGATGATCGCCCAGGTGCAGAGCAGGGACGAAACCCCTCGGGGCGTAAACCTGCCACCCGCACTGGACAGAATGCGGCTTACAGACCGGCCGAGGCAATTTTTTCTCACCCTTTGCCACGGATTTCACAGATTTTCACAGACCTATCAAATCCGTGCTAATTCGTGACATCGTGCCCGTAGGGTAAATCGGTGGCAAAAAAAATTAATTTACTTCATTGAATAAAATCTCCGCCCTCCTCGAACATGCAATAAAACTTGCGCCAGCAGATTCGCCGCGCCTCGTCACCACCGTTCTCCTCCTCAAAGGCGAGCTGACCGAACCAGACGAAGAATCTTTGCACGCCACTTGGGCATCGCTCTCCAAAAACACCCGGCTCGAAAATTCCGAATTACAAATTACCTTAATCCCCGCGCAGGCCCAGTGCATGATCTGCCGCCAAACTTACGCGCCGCAAAATAAAAAAATCATCTGCCCGCATTGCGGCAGTGTCGGCGCAAAAATAATCACCGGCGAAGAACTCCGCCTCAGCCACATCGAGACAACATAAATGCGACGACTCCTCCTCCTGCCCATCACATTAATCGCCTGTTCACTTTTTTCTGCCCCTCCGCCGACTCTCACCCTCGCGACGTTACAAGCGCAGGCGACGAACGCCCAGCCCAGCACGCCTCCCACCGCCCTCGAAGCGGGCACACCCTCCCCAACCGAGTCCGCGCTGACGGCTGGCCCCTCCGGCAAAATTGTCTTCACCTGTCAAATTGGAAACACCAGCAGTCAACTCTGCCTCATCAACGCCGACGGCACCAACTGGCGACAACTCACCAGCGACCCCGTCAAACACTGGTACGCCTCGCTCGCCCCCGACGGACTCAGCGTCATCTACAGCGCCTACCTGCGCGACAATGTCTACGAAATTTATGAGCTGACCCTCGCCAGCGGACAAGTCAAACAAATCACCGATAACCTCGGCGTCCTCAAAGCGCCCGAAATTTCTCCAGACGGTAGCGCAATCGTTTTCGGGTTGGGCACGCCCGATGCTGGCGAGCAAATTTGGGCGGCGGACCGAAGCGGGTCAAACGTGCGAAAAATCTACGGGCAGGGCTGGGATCCCTCCTGGTCGCCCGACGGGACTCAAATCCTATTTGCTTCTGATTACGAAGGCGCGATTCAGTTATACGTCATCAACGTGAACGGCTCGGGTCTGAAACGCATCACCGATTTCAACGCCCTGCGCGGACGTTCCGACTGGTCGCCAGATGGCGCGTGGATGGTGACTTACAACGGCGAAGCCTGGCATCGTGAGATTTTTATTTTCCGTCCCGATTTTTCTGACAAGCGACAACTTACTCCCAGCGGCGGCAACAGTCAAGGCCCGGGCTTCTCGCCCGATGGGCAGTGGGTGGTTTTCACTTCATACTTCGACCACTACAACGACGACCTCGGTTGCGAGATTTACATCATCCGCATCGACGGCACCGACTTGCGCCGCCTGACTGACAATGCCTATTGCGATTATCAACCGCGCTGGGGACCGTAAATCAACTGGACTATTCGGGTTAAATCAGGATAAGATAGTCCTCTATTGTTTCATCCGCACTCATTAAGGAGACTACCTATGGACCCCAATGGCAAAGTTGTGATTGTGACCGGCGCATCCTCAGGAATCGGTGAAGCCACCGCCCGACAGTTTGGGCGTGCTGGCGCCAAAGTGGTGCTCG
>VFKQ01000357.1 GCA_009885445.1 Anaerolineaceae bacterium
ACGAGATGTGAATAAATTTTTCAGCCTGTTGCTGAATGGCCTTCACAACTTTCGGGTGCGAGTGACCCGTGGATGCGACTGCAATGCCAGCCATAAAATCTAGGAAGCGATTTCCGTCTACGTCCCATACTTCAACGCCTTTGCCATGGTCCATCGCAAACGGATAATCGCGCGGGTATGAGGGCGAGATGACCGCCGAGTCGCGTTTGATTAGCGCGCGCGCCTTGGGGCCGGGTAAATTCATTGGTTCCATAAATATTCTCCTTTTAGTTCAGACGATGGGTTTAGATATTTGCTTTCAGGCGGGCAAGCGTCAACGCGCCAAGCAAACCAGCAGAGTCGCCGAGTTCCACTTGCGCGATGGTCAGCCCTTCGAGATAGCGCGGGTGAAAAACATGGCGCTTCAAACTAGCCTCAAACGGCTCGAAGAGCAGGGGTCCGTTCCGTGCAACGCCGCCTCCGAAAATCACAATCGAGGGATCAAAGGTGTGCAGGAAGTTCGCCACGCCGATACCGAGATATTCTCCGGCACGTTGATACGACTCTCGCGCGAGGGCATCGCCAGCGTTAGCGGCGACTGCGATCTCTTTGGCAGACTCGCCTCCGCCGAGCGACGAAACGCGCCCCGCTCGAATTTGGTCGGCCACGAATGAGCGGATTCCCGTCCCGGAGGAATAGGCCTCTAGATGGCCTCGCCCGCCACAGCCGCAGAGTGGGCCGTCTTTTTCGAGGGTCACATGTCCCAGTTCGGTGGCGAGTCCATGATGGCCTTGTAAAAGTCGGTCGGCGATGATCACTCCGCCGCCCACGCCGGTGCTGATGGTCAAGTAAAGCACATCGTGGTGGCCACGTGCCGCGCCGAAGCGCCACTCGGCGAGTGCGGCCAAATTAGCGTCGTTGTCTAAAAAAGCGGGAACGACGAAGCGCTCAGTGAGTTTGGCCGTCAGCGGAAAATTGCGCCAGGCTTTGATGTTTGGCGGAGCGAGGATGATGCCGGCGTGCGGGTCAAGCGGGCCTGCCGAGGAGATGCCAATGGCCTGCACATCACCATCCCAGACTGATTCAATGAGGGCAGTCAGCCTGTCATATGGGTTTTCACCGTCGGCGTGAGTTGTAGTGTGCCCGTGCTTGAGGGGGGTTTGACTGTCCGTCACGTAAGTGGCTACCCGCAGTTGGGTTCCGCCAATATCAATTGCGACCACAGTCTTCATGCGGCGCATTATAACCGAGGCAATTGACGCTCCTCTGCAACCCTGCTATATTTCTCAACATGAAGTTGAACCCGCACACAAATAATACCTCGCGCTCCTCGGGCGCAATGCAATCCTTACGCAACTGGCTCGCGCCGGGCCTGGGCGTGAAGCGCTGGATGCTGATTGTGCTGGCCGGCATCACTTTTTTGGCGGTGGGTTTGGCCATGCTGTTGCTGGATTTTTATCGCACCGAATCAACCAATGAAACATTTCTTACGGTTTTAAATTATGCATCCCTGCGTTTTCTGCCGCGCGTGATTCGCGTGCTCATCTTTGGCGGCATTGGACTGGGGATTCTCGCTTATGGCATTCGCGGCTTAAACCGCGCCGTGCTTGGACCGTTCATGCGGCCCGGCCAAACGATCATGGATCAGATCGTCGAGTTCCGCCGCCGTGACCGTGGGCCTCGCATCGTCACTGTGGGCGGCGGGCACGGACTGGCCACCCTGCTACGCGGACTCAAAGAACACACGCGCAACATCACCGCAGTAGTCACCGTGGCAGACGATGGCGGGTCGTCGGGTCAACTACGCGAGAGCATGGGCATCCTTCCGCCCGGCGACATTCGCAACTGTCTGGCCGCGCTCTCGAATGACGAAGCCCTGCTCACCCAGCTTTTTCAATATCGCTTCAGCGGCGCCCCTGGGTTAGACGGTCACTCGTTTGGAAATCTGTTCATCGGCGCATTGAGCGAGATCACCGGTAGTTTCGAGGAGGCCGTGGCCGAGTCGGGACGCGTGTTATCCGTCAGCGGACGTGTCTTGCCGGCCACCCTACACGACGTCCGACTCGTGGCGGATATTAAGTTGGCGCACAGCGCGAACGAGATTCGCGTGCAGGGCGAGAGTCGCATCCCTGAGGCGGCGGGACATGTGCGCCGCGTGTGGCTGGAACCCAATGACGCGCCAGCTTTTCCTCCGGTGTTAAAGGCCTTGCTCACCGCTGAATTAATTGTCGTTGGCCCGGGGAGTTTGTACACCAGCATTTTGCCCAACCTGCTCGTGCACGATTTACTGTCCGCGCTGAACGCCAGCCGCGCGTTGAAAGTGTACGTGTGCAACATCGCCACGCAGACCGGCGAGACGGATTCTTATACCTGCTACGACCATGTGCGCGCGTTGGAGCAACACATCGGCGAAGACTTGTTCGACGTCATCCTGTGCAACGACAACCACACTCCCCCGCTTCCAACTGGGACCGAGTGGGTGGTCGCCGACGAACGGACTCTGTCGGACTCCCGCGCCCATTCCACCGACCTGCTCGACGAGGATCATCCCTGGCGGCACGACTCGATCAAGCTCGCGCAAACGCTGATGGATTTGTATTACGAACGCACAGGGCCGTTGCGCTAGATTCAATTTTCCTTGAAAGATTTCCACTCGTGATCAAAACCACCCGCGAGGGACGCGTCCTGCGTCTCACCTTAAACCGCCCCGAGAAACGCAACGCGCTCAATATTGAGATGTGCCGCGACCTCGTCACTGAGTTGCGCCGTGCCGAAGCGGACGAGTCCCTCGGCGTGATTCTGCTCGACGCCGCCGGCCCCAGTTTCTGCTCGGGAATGGACTTGAGCGAGATTCTCGACCCCGAGATGGCGCGCAAGGCGGATATCCACGAAGAATTATTCACGCTGGGCAGAAATTATTCCAAGCCCATTGTGGCCGCCGTGCAGGGAGCGATCTTCGGCGGCGCAGTCGCGCTGGTGGCCAGCGCGCACATCACCGTGGCGGCAGAAGACGTGCGCTTTTGTTGCACCGAGATTCACATTGGCATGTGGCCGTATGTGGCTTTTCGTTCCATCGCTGAGGCGATTGGCGAGCGACATGCCGCTGAACTTGCGCTGACCGGCCGAGTCGTCTCGGCGGCGGAGGCGCTTGATTTGGGGTTGGCGCATCGCATTGTCAGCGTGGACCAAGTCTCGGAGACGGCCACCCGCCTCGCGGTGCAAATGGCCGCGTTCGACGCCGACGCGCTTTTGCAGGGTCTGTTATTCATCCAACAGACGCGCGGCATGGACTGGGAGCAGGCCGGACTCGTCGCGCGGCAGTTCAGGGATCGGGCGTTTAAGTCCAGCGCATTTAGAAAAGCCGTGCAGGAATTCTTGGCGCGGCAATCGCGCGGATAAGATTTTGTAGGGATGTTGCATTGCAACGTCCTTTCGCAAGACGTCTGGTAAAATTTCAGAATTCAATAAGATTCCTTTCAGGAGAAAAACATGACAGTAAAAATTGGCATCAACGGCTTTGGACGCATCGGGCGTCTCGTCTATCGCACCATCAAGCAACGACACGCGCACGAAATTGAAGTGGTGGCCGTGAATGATTTATTCGACGCGGCGACCAACGCGCACTTATTAAAATACGATTCAACCTATGGGCAATACCCGGGCACCGTCGAAGCGAAGGACGGTCATCTGGTGATTGACGGCAAGACCGTACATGTGACCGCCGAAAAAGACCCGGCCATGATTAAATGGAAAGACCTCGGCGTAGACATCGTCATCGAGTCCACCGGCTTCTTCACCGACGCCACCAAAGCCCGCGCGCACATCGACTCGGGCGGCGCGAAAAAAGTGATCATCTCTGCGCCCGCCAAGAACGAAGACATCACCATCGTGCTCGGCGTGAACGACGACAAGTACGACTCGAAGAAACACAACGTGGTCTCGAACGCCTCCTGCACCACCAACGGACTCGCGCCCGTGGCGAAAGTGCTCAACGATAAATTTGGAATTGAGAAGGGCCTGCTCACCACCGTCCACGCGTACACCAACTCACAGAAACTGCAAGACCTCGGCTCGAAAGACCCGCGCGACTCACGCGCCGCCGCGCAAAACATCGTCCCCTCTGAAACCGGCGCGGCCAAAGCCGTCGGCCTGGTCATCCCCGAACTCAAAGGGAAATTTGGCGGCATGGCTTTCCGCGTGCCCACACCCACCGTCTCGGTCGTGGACTTCACTGCAGTTTTAAACAAAGAAGTCACGAAAGATGAAATCCGCGCGGCGATGCTTGAATATTCAAATGGTTCGATGAAAGGCATCCTCGACGTCACCGACGAAGCGCTCGTCTCCAGCGATTTGCGCGGCACCACGTTCTCGTCCGTCTATAGCGCGATGGACACACTCGTCATCGGCAACCTCGTCAAAGTTGTTGCGTGGTACGACAACGAATGGGGTTACGCCTGTCGCACCGCCGATCTTGCGGCGATGATGGCGAAATCTTTATGAACCCGTAGGGGCGCAGCAATGCTGCGCCCCTACAACATGATTCCCATGAACAAAAAAACGATCAAAGATATCGACATCAAAAATAAACGCGTGCTCATGCGCGTGGATTTTAACGTGCCGATGGCCGGCGGAAAAGTGAGCGACGACAAGCGCATCCGCGCCGCCCTGCCGACGATGCGCTTCGTCCTCGCCCAGGGCGGGTCGCTGATTCTGATGAGTCATCTAGGCCGACCGAAAGGCGGACCCGAGGCTGAATTTAGTTTGAGGCCTGCCGCAGAAGTTTTATCCACGCTGTTAGAGCGCCCCGTGCAAATGGCCCCCGATTGCGTCGGCGCTGAAGTTGAAAAAATAGCGCAGGCGCTCAAGCCCGGCGAAGTGCTGATGCTCGAAAACACGCGCTTCCACGCGGGCGAAGAAAAAAATGACCTTGAACTGGCGAAGCAAATGGCCGCGCTCGGCAACGTTTATGTCAACGATGCGTTCGGCTCGGCGCATCGCGCGCACTCGTCCACCGAAGGCGTGACTCATTATCTGCCCGCCGTCTCTGGCTTCTTGATGGAACAGGAACTCGAATATCTAGGTCGCGCGGTTTTGAATCCTGAGCATCCATACATTGCGATTCTCGGCGGCGCGAAAATCAGCGACAAGATTCTGGTCGTCGAAACCCTGCTCGCCAAATGCGACCGTCTCATCATCGGCGGAGGCATGGCGAATACCTTCCTCGCCGCGCAGGGACTGAACATGCAAGACAGCCTCGTCGAAAAAGAATCCATCGAAACGGCGAAAGCGATTCTCGCCAAATCGGGCGACAAACTCCTGCTCCCCGTCGACGCAATCATCGCTGACAAATTTGCCGCAGACGCAAACTCGCAAACCGTGAGCGTGGACAAAATCCCCGCAGGCTGGCGCATGCTCGATGTTGGCCCGAAAACAATTGAGAATTACAAAACGGCCCTCGCTGGCGCAAAATTAATTGTCTGGAACGGCCCCGTCGGCGTGTTTGAAATGCCCAAGTTCGCCGCAGGGACTTTTGCGCTGGCGCACATGCTGGCCGAGTCGAAAGCGACAACTGTCATCGGCGGCGGAGATTCCGCCAGCGCGGTCAAGCAGGCGGGCGTAGCGGACAAAATGACGCACGTCTCCACCGGCGGCGGCGCCTCGTTGGAATTTCTGGAGGGGAAAATTTTGCCCGGCGTCGCGGCGTTGTTGGATAAATAATCCAAAACCGTAGGGGCACGGCGGCGCCGTGCCCCTACAACGTTAACCAGAATTCTTCACGGAGACCACACATGAACCCCACCGACCTCGCCCTGCTGGACGTTGCCATTGAAATCGCCCAATCCGCGCGGACGCATGGTAATCATCCCTTCGGCGCATTGCTGGCGGATGCAAACGGGGAGATTCTGCTGCGCGCTGAGAATACAGTTGTCACTGACGGGGATTGCACCGGACATGCTGAAACGAATCTGATGCGCATGGCTTCGCATCGATTTACGGCGGAGCGGCTTGCGCAGTGTACACTTTACACCAGCACTGAACCGTGCGCGATGTGCGCGGGTGCAATCCATTGGGGCGGCGTGAGACGAATCGTTTATGCGCTCAGCGAAATGGACTTGTACGAAATCGTCGGCCCATCGGAGGAGCATCTATTGCTCCCCTGCCGCGAGGTGTTTGCGCGCACTCAAAGGGAGATTCGAGTCGAGGGTCCTGCCGACCCGCTTCGGGCGCAGGCGCGAGGCGTGCATGCGGGGTTTTGGGGCGCGTCAGATAAGTAATTGAACGGTTAAAAAAATCCAATTTTAGGAGTCGATTATGTTTCCAGATTTTGTAGTTAATAGTTTGATGATTGTCATGGTGCTTGGTTCGCTATTTTTGGCGGTGGTCAGTTATCTGCCGCGCTTCCCGAAGGTAATCACGCCCACGTGGTCTACACAATATTTTTCGACGATCATCGTGGTGATTGCCAGCAAATTAATCACGTTGTATGTGGTGCTGACGTGGATGCTGACCGCGCGGGAGGGGACGCAACATGAATTTTTCGTTTGGGGATTCTTCCTGTGCATGTTGCTTGGAATTTACGTGTACTTTAATTTCGGCGCGTCGGAGCGTGAGCGCGCCAACACGGTGCGGATTCTCGAAAACAAACCGCTGGCGATTTTGATCAGCATCGGGATTTTGCTTTTCTATTCTTTTTGCACGCTGACGAGTTATTCGTACTGGACGGCGCAATCAGAGAAGACAATCTTTCTGGATATCGGTTTGATCGCGGCGGTGGATTTCTTTTTCTTCTCACTGCTGTGGTTGCGTTATTGGCTGACGCGCGAGACGGTGACGAAGCAGGCCATTGAATACCAAAAGAAGAATCCGGATTAAATGGCAAAACGCAAGAATAGCCTTCCGGAACTCGGTGAGTTAATTTCACTGCGCGGCAAAAGCGCAATGATCACAGGCGCTGGCTCGGGCATTGGCCGCGCGATTGCTTATCGCTTCGCTGAAGCGGGCGCGTCGCTTCATCTTGTCGATCTGGTCGAAAAAGATTTGAAGGCCACCGCGCAAGTGAGTGAACGGTTTGGCGCGCAAGTGACAACATACGTCGTTGATCTCGGCGACAAAAAACAAATTGACGCACTATGGGAATCGCTCAAGCCCGCGCCGCCGGATATTCTGGTGAACAACGCCGGAATTTATCCGTTCAAAGATTTTGTAGATGTAGACGAATCTTACTATCGTCACGTGATGGATGTGAATCTCGATTCGGTTTATTGGATGTGCCAGCACATGATCCGCCAGCGGTTGAAGAAAAAACTGGGCGGCGTAATCATCAACATGGGTTCCATCGAGGCCATCCTGCCCTTCAAAGAGGACCTTGGCCACTACAGCGTCAGCAAGGCGGGCGTCATTGCGCTGACGCGCGCATTGGCCAAGGAACATGCGCGGCACGGGTTCCGCGTCAATGTCATCGTCCCTGGCGGAATCCTCACCGAAGGGACGAAAGGCGCGGCGAAACAATTGTTGAAATTGAAGTTTGGCCTGCTCAAAACCGCCGTGGAATTTGCGGGCCGCCTGCCCATCGGACGAGCGGGTCAGCCCGACGAGGTGGCGCGCATCGCCCTCGTCCTGGCGAGCGACCTGGCAACCTACGTACAGGGAGCGCTCATTCCAGTGGACGGCGGGTTTCTCTCGGCTTGATTCAAAAACCAACCTGTCAGCGGGGTGTTTTTTCTTTATAATGAGGGCAGAAAGCCAAGGAGCCTACGATGTCTATTGAATTTGCAGTTGCAGGAAATGTCATCCATGTGCGCTTGATCGGGGCGTTTGATTTTTCGAGGCAGGAACAACTTCAGGCTGTCACGGCGCAGGTGCTGGCGGAGAAATCTGCCCGCGAAGTGCAAGTGGACTTGGCGCGCACCAGCTTCATGGACTCGTCCACCATTCGTGCGTTATTGACCATGCGCCAATCTGCGCTGGCGAATGGCAAAAGTTTTGAGTTGTGGAATTGCAACGAGAAGTTGCGCGAAATTTTTTCGGTGGGCGGATTCGACCAGATTTTCGAGATGCGCTGATTCGCATCTATGCTATAATGCCGCTACGATGAAAAACCACCTGAGCTTCGCCAACAATGATAATAATGACAATGACGATTCGCGAATCGTTGGGCGAAGCTTTGCTGGTTGACGAGTAACATAAATCGAAACCAATCGCCCGACGTGGAGCTAAAGCACCACGAAGGGCGATTTATTTTATCTAAACCTTTAACCACGAAGGACACAAAGAGCACAAAGGTGGGAGGCTTGCTCAACGTGAAGATTCCTTTACGATTTTCTTAGTGCACCTTCGTGCCTTTGTGGTAAAAAAGATTTTCGGAGGCAGACCATGTACAGAACACACACTTGCGGACAATTACGCGCCAGCCATGACGGGCAAACCGTCACGCTGGCGGGCTGGGTGAACCGACGCCGCGACCACGGCGGCGTGTCGTTCTTCGATTTGCGCGACCGCGCGGGCACGATTCAAATCACCCTCAACCCGACTCTGCCCAAAGAGATTCTCGAACTCGTTGCGGATGTGCGTTTTGAATGGGTTCTGCAAATCGAAGGCGTTGTGCAAAAACGTCCCGAGGGCATGGCGAATCCAAAAATGGAAACGGGCGCAATCGAAATCATCGCAAAAAATGTAATCGTGCTCAACCCCGCAAAAACGTTGCCCTTCATGGTCAGCTCAGATGCCGACCTGCCCGACGAAAACATGCGCCTGAAATATCGTTATCTCGACCTGCGCCGCGAACGTCTCACGCGCAACATGGTTCTGCGCCATAAAGTGATTAAGTTCATGCGCGACTATCTCGACAAGCAAGGCTTCATCGAAATCGAAACGCCGATCATGTTCAAGGCCACGCCCGAGGGCGCGCGCGATTATCTCGTGCCCTCGCGAATCTATCCGGGCCAGTTTTATGCACTGCCGCAATCGCCGCAACAATTAAAACAATTGCTGATGGTGGCTGGCATGGACAAATATTTTCAGATCGCACGTTGTTTCCGCGACGAAGATTTGCGCGGCGACCGTCAGCCCGAGTTCACGCAACTCGATCTCGAAATGTCCTTTGTGCATCGCGACGATGTGTTGAAAATCGTCGAAGATTTATACACGGCCATGCTCCCCGCCGTCGCGCCGCACAAAAAATTATTGTCATCGCCGTGGCCCAAATTTTCACATCACGAAGTCGTTGAAAAATATGGGACAGACAAACCCGACATGCGCTTCGGCGTGGAATTGGTCGACGTCTCGGACATTTTCGCCGCCAGCGAATTTCGCGTGTTCAAGTCCGCGCTCGAGGCGGGTGGAGGCGTCAAGTGCATCGTCGCCCCCGGCGCGGCGGACATGAGTCGCAAGGAAGTGGACGCGCTGACCGAGTCCGCGAAGACTCTCGGCGCGAAGGGGCTGGCGACTCTCGTCATCGCCGCCGACGGACTCAAGGGCACGGCCGCGAAATTTGTCAGCGCGGAGGAGGCTCAGGCTGTGCAAGCCCGCTGTCAGTGCGGCCCGAGCGATCTGATTCTGTTCGCCGCCGATGCGCGTCCCGTCGTCAATAAAGTTTTGGGCGGGTTACGTCTCATCCTGCGCGATAAATTAAATCTCGCCGATAAAGATGTGATGGCGTTTGCATGGGTGGTGGACTTTCCGATGTTTGCGTGGAACGAGGAAGAAAAAC
>VFKQ01000256.1 GCA_009885445.1 Anaerolineaceae bacterium
GAAATCGCCGTGGACACGTTGCGCGAGAAAAATAATTTTTCGACGCCCGCAGTATCGGGCGGATTCGCCTTTAGAATTTTGCGCAACTGTTTGTGGAGCATCTCGAGTCGCGCGGGCGCAGACTCTTCCTTGGGGGTGAGTATCACGCCGAATTTAACAGCGACCAACTCTCCGCGCGGTGTGAGGCGGACGAGGGCGTAACCTGTCGTGGCGAGTCCGGGGTCAATGCCGAGGGCGAGGGTCATTAAATAATGTAGGGGCACGGCGCCGCCGTGCCCCTACAAGAAATTTATTACGCGGCTTCGAGGGCGGCCAGGGTTTCTTCGGAGATGTGGATGTTGTGGAAGACTTCCTGCACGTCGTCGAGTTCTTCGATGGTTTCAATTAATTTGAGCACCGAGAGCGTGTCGTTCGTGTCGAGGTCGAGCTCCTGTTTGGCGATCAGGCGCAGACCGGCTTCTTCGGGGGTGACGTGGACTTCGTGAAGCGAGTCGCTGATGATCTTGAAGGCGTCGGCGGGGCCGATCATTTCGATGGTGTCGCCGCCGTCGAGCACATCGTCCGCGCCGACGAAGACGCCGAGGTCGAAGGCTTTTTCGAAGGCCATCTGGCTGGAGGGAAAGGCGAAGTAGGATTTGCGGTCGAACTGCCAACCCACCGCGCCGGCCTCGGCGAAGTTTCCGCCCGATTTGGCGAAGGCATGCCGCAGTTCGGAAAGCGTGCGGTTGCGATTGTCGGTGACACAGTCCACCATGATGGCCGAGCCATGCGGACCGTAGCCTTCGAGGGTCAGGGTCTCGAGTCCGCCGCCGTCTTTGTCTTCGCCCGTGCCGCGTTTGATGGCGCGCTCAATATTGTCCTTGGGCATGTTCTGCGCGCGGGCTTTTTCCACGGCGAGACGCAGACGAAAGTTGCTGTCCATGTCACTGCCGCCTTCGCGGGCGGCCATGGCAACTTCGCGCGCCAGGCGGGTGAAGATCGCGCCGCGTTTGGCATCCGTCGCGCCCTTTTTGCGCTTGATGGTGGACCACTTTGAATGACCTGACATTGAGAACTCCTTGCACAACCCGCGTATGCGGAAAATTTTTGTTTGGCGGCGGGATTATACCCCGAAGGAGATTGCTTGAGGAAACGTAGAAACCGAATTGTCCGAGAGATGACAGGGAGGTTAGATTCAGTTGAACAAGAAATTAACGTAATACCACCCAAAAAGGAGAGGTAAAAAACTTAGGGTGAGTGGCAAGAACCAGAAAAGAATTGCCTGTTTATTACTCTTGATAAAATGCGCTATCATAAAACCAATCAGGAACCAGATCAAAAGAGCAATTACTATTTCTGTAAATTCATTGCGTGGACGAAAAAACAACATTCGGACGGCGAGAGGCCATGCAAGAAGGCCGGCTGCTGATGGGCTGCCGAATAGAAGCATCAAAATGAAAAGACTGATTCCTGCAATTCCTGCTGACAGCAATCCGCCGACGAGTGGGCGTTTCCATTTCGCAAATTTGCTTGGGGTGGGGGATTCGGTCATGGGGACTCCTTGTGTTTGAGGGCGTGATTGAAAACAGATTCAATAGACAAAACACGACGCAACTGCGAAGGGTGCGCGCTTGCGGGATTGGACCTCACCCCCAACCCCTCTCCTGAAGGAGAGGGGAGTGGAATCAAATATGCTATACTTCGAAACAAGCAAGGAGAAAAAAATGACACAAGTAGAGTTGGCCTTCGCTGAAATTGAAAAACTTCCCCCAACGGAACAAAACGAATTCGCCGAATGGATTCTGGAAGAGTTGCATTCCGAAGAGCGCTGGGCAAAGTTATTTGCCGAGTCGGGCGATGTTTTGTCGAGTCTCGCGGATGAAGCTCTGCTAGAGCACAAGACAAAGAAAACCAAAAGACTTGACCCCGAAACTTTATGAACTCGCACACCTCTGAGAAGTTTCGGAAAGCCTTTGCAGAATTGCCTGCCGATGTTCAAAATCAAGCGCGACGGGCATATCGGCTTTTTGTTGAAAACCCCCAATACCAAGCTTACGTTTCAAGTCCATTCACCCGACCCGCCCTATTTACTCGGTGCGGGTCGGATTAAATTATCGTGCTGTGGGTATTCGTGACGGAAATGACATTATCTGGTATTGGATTGGACCACATGGGGAATACGATCAATTAATTCGGCAGTTCAAGAAATAAAATTCTCTCAATTCGCGCACCCTCCAGTCAGCCCGCAAATTATTATCCTGACCAAAGAAAAGCGATCACAATCGAGACTGGTATTAACGCCACCACAAGCCAGAGCCAAATCGTACGTGCCTTTTTAGAAGAAGAAAATTAAAGGATGGTAATGGTGGGGGCGCGCGGCCGCCATGCCCCCACTTCAATGAGGAAAAATTATGGAGCTCAAAAAATATTTAACCACCATCTACGACTACAACTACTGGGCCAACAAACGTTACCTCGCCGTAGCCGCTACATTGAGCGACGAACAATTGCATCATAAACAAGGCCACAGTTGGGACAGCGTCCATGCAGTGTTCGTACACATGCTGAGTTCCGAACGCATGTGGCCGCAACGCTGGCGTGGCGAAAAAGCAGAATTTCTCGACGCAAAAGATTTTCCAAACATAACCTCTATTCAGGAATATTGGATGGATGTAGAAAAAAACATGCGCGCCTTCATCGCGCAACAAACCGAAGAATCGCTTGAGAGGCCCGTCAGCTACACCAACCCCAAAGGCGAAACCTTCACCTTGCCGCTGTGGCAGATGATGGTTCAGCCGCCGAATCACAACACGCATCATCGCGGCGAGCTGGCCGCCATGTTCGCGCTCATGCAAGTGCCGCACCCCGAAGAGGAAATCATTCAATATTTCCTCAACGTCAGCGGGCAGAAGAAATTCTAGCAGGCAAAACTGACAGTCACTTACAAAGTGACTGTCGGTTTAAATAAAATGTACAAACTCATGCGCCCGCTCCTCTTTCGTCTCGACCCCGAAACTGCGCATCGCCTCACGCTTTACGCTTTACGTTTTGCGGGAAACTTCGCGCCCACGCGCTTACTGCTCCATCTTCTTTATTACGCGCCCGCCAAACCCATCCACGCTTTTGGGCTGACGTTTCAAAACCCCATCGGACTCGCCGCTGGATACGACAAAGACGGCATCGCCATTCGTGGACTCTCCGCGCTGGGATTCGGTCACCTCGAAATAGGGACGGTCACGCCGCTCCCTCAAGCGGGTGCCCCGCGCCCGCGCCTCTTCAGGCTGACAGAGGACGAGGCCGTGATCAATCGCATGGGCTTCCCCAGCCGTGGTGCCGAGATTGTCAGTAAACAGTTAGTGGTGATCAGTCATCCGTCGAGAACGGTGCTTGGTATAAATCTTGGCAAAAATAAAGACACGCCCAACGAGCAGGCCGTCTTTGATTATCTCAGCCTCCTGCAAACTTTTGCGCCCCACGCAGATTATTTAACCATCAACGTCAGCTCGCCCAATACCGCGGGATTGCGTGACTTGCAGGCGCGCGCCGCGCTTGAGGCGTTGTTGAGTCAACTTCACGCGCAACGAAAACTGGAAGAAAAGCGACTCGAAAAACATTTGCCACTGCTCGTTAAATTGTCACCAGACTTGAGCGACGCAGAACTTGATGACGCGCTGGATGTTATTCTGCGCACAGGCATGGACGGAGTCATCGCGACGAACACGACTCTTTCGCGCGAGGGGTTGCGTTCAGACCGTCAGCTAGAATCAGGTGGGTTAAGCGGCGGCCCGCTTGGGGCGCGGAGTGAGGCGCTGTTGGGGCGGGTGATTAAGCGAGTCGAGGGGAGAGTCCCCATAGTGAGCGTGGGCGGAATCATGAATCCTGAAGATGCTCGGCGCAGACTCGACATGGGGGCGACTTTGCTGCAGGTGTATTCGGGTTTGGTGTTTCATGGGCCGTCGTTGGTGCGCAAGGGAGCGCTCAAAGTATGTTAAGAGGGGCGATAAATTGGAGGTAACAGGGTTCAAGGCGTCTCAAGATTTAATGAGCCAGGCGGCTCTGGCGGTAGCAATAACACCGGCTAAAGTGTACGGAGCGCCAGAATGTTTTAGGTGAGTTAATCAGTAAACAACGGCAGATGCCCCAGTGAATAAATGTTCATCCACTGGGCGCGGTCACCTTCGGTGAGGATGGCGGCCTCGGCGGTGACTTTCGCGCCGGCCTTGTCCATCAGCACGCGCATGCCCTGCAACGTGGAGCCAGTAGAAATGACGTCGTCTATGATGGCTACTTGTTTGCCTTTTAGCATTGCGCGGTCTTTCTCGTCGAGCACCAACACTTGGGGCTGGCCGGTGGTGATCGACAGAGTCTCGGCGCGCAGGGCGTCGCCCATGTAGGCCTTGTAACTCTTGCGCAAAATAATATAAGGTTTTTTCATTGCGGTTGAAAGCGCGTATGCCAGCGGAATAGACTTGGCCTCGGCGGTGACCAACACATCAATTTTCTCGTTCTTTAATTTTTTGCTTAGCTCACGCGCGCAGGCTTGCACCAACTCGGTGTCGCCTAAAATGTTGAGGATGGCAATCTTCAGCCCGGGCTTGATCTCAAACAGGGGTAGTTTACGTTTCAGTCCCGCGATGGTGATGGAATAGTTTTTTCTAGCGCTCATAGGTGACTCCCAAATTGATTTCGGTTAGTTTAATTCAGAACGGTGTTTTACGCCATGAGAAGCCATGCCCGACTCATAGCTTTTGCAAAAGCCATAATGCCCGACTCATTCTCTCTGATTAGTCAATTAACAACAAACTCTTAACAGGCTCTCGGGCAGGCTGGCGAGGATGAACGGTATAATTTTCATATGCTCCCCGACCTGGCCCTCAGAGATACCGTCCACATGCGCAAGGCTCACCCGTGCGGATCGTTCGATTGGCGGGTCACCCGCCTCGGGGCCGATATCGGTCTCGAATGTCTCGCGTGCGGACGGCGCGTCATGCTCACCCGTCGCGAACTTATTCGCCGCGCAAAAAAAGTCACGCCTGCTGAATCAAAAAATCAAAACAACGCCGATGAATAAAAAAGCGCACGTCCTCTTTCTTTTCTCCGA
>VFKQ01000074.1 GCA_009885445.1 Anaerolineaceae bacterium
TCGAGTCGCCACTTGGGGCAATCGGTCACATCGTAGACGATGCCCGCATGGGCCACAAACTTGCGCGATCCGCGCTCGCCGCTATTGCGACGAAGTTCGGGCAGGCTGATTGTTCGCTCGGGGATTTCCATTGGGCCTGCATTATACCCACAGTGGGCGACTGAAGTCGCTTCAACGCTTGCGAAGTCCGCCTTCGCGGACTTGAGCCGACGAAGGTCGGCTTCGTAATTGTAGTGGCGACTTCAGTCGCCAACCGCCTTTTCTTGCCAGCCCTCCTGTTTCCGTCTATACTCAGCGCACCGGAGAAGACATGACCGAACCCAAAACGCAACTCCTTCAACCCGCCATTGAAAAATTTATTCCGCTCGGCCGCTCGGGCCTCTTGCCCGCTTTGCATGCCGCCCAAAAAGTCTTTGGCTGGATAGACGAACCCATCGCCACAGAAATCTCCAAGTCACTGCGCGTGCCTCTCGCCGACGTGCATGGCGTCATCGAATTTTATTCTCTCTTTTACAACGAACCCATCGGACGACGCGTCATTCGCGTCTGCACCGACCCTGTCTGCGCGCTCAAAAATGCGGACGGGATTCTCAGTCACCTGTGCGCCCAGCACGGATTGGAGCCGCGTCAGGTTAGTGCAGACGGCTCACTGACCATCGAGCCGAGTCCGTGCCTGGGACTGTGTGAACTCGCCCCCGTCGCCCTCATAGACGACGAGGCCGAGACCCGCATCGACCTCGAAACGGGCGCCCACGACCTGGGCCGTCCGCCCTCCATGGTGGGTGGCACAATCCGCATGCTAACGGCCAACTGCGGAAATGGCACAACTTCGCTGGCGCGTTACGGAAAATATTCTGCACTGACAAAAGCCGTCGGCATGCACCCTGCCGCTGTCATTGCTGAAATCAAAGCCGCCGGTTTGGTGGGACGCGGTGGCGCGGCCTTCCCGACCGCCATAAAATGGGAGGGCGCCGCCTCCGCCAAAGCGGACCAGAAGTACGTCATCTGCAACGCGGACGAGTCCGAACCCGGCACTTTCAAAGACCGCATCCTGCTCATTGACGATCCGCATCGCACGATTGAAGGCATGTTGATTGCCGCGTACGCCATTGGCGCGAGCAAAGGCTACATCTATATCCGTGGAGAATATCCCTACATTGTGCCGGTGCTCGAGAAAGCAATTGACGAAGCCCGCGAAGCTGGCCTGCTCGGCACAAATATTCTCGGCAAAAACTTTTCATTCGATATCGAAATCCGCGTGGGTGCGGGCGCGTATATCTGCGGCGAAGAGACTGCGCTGTTTGAGTCTATCGAAGGCAAGCGCGGATTCCCGCGAGTCAAGCCGCCGTTCCCCACCACGCACGGCGTGTTCGGCAAACCGACGGTGATTAACAATGTTGAGACCTTGTGCAACGTTCCGTTGATCATCGCCAAAGGTGCGGCGGAATATCGCGCCATCGGCACCGAGAAATCTCCCGGGCCGAAATTATTTTGTCTCTCCGGCGACGTGTCCAAGCCCGGCCTGTACGAAGTTCCCTTCGGCGTGACCTTGCGCGAATTGCTGACCATGGCTGGCGGCATCGCAAATGGCAAGCCGATGAAAGCCGTTTTGTTCGGCGGCGCAGCGGGAGCTTTCGCCACGTCCGCGCATTTGGATGTAAAGATGACCTTTGAAGA
>VFKQ01000270.1 GCA_009885445.1 Anaerolineaceae bacterium
AGTGGGCGGTGAAGGATTCGAACCTCCGAAGTCTTATGACAACTGATTTACAGTCAGTCCCCTTTGGCCACTTGGGTAACCGCCCGGGATATTTATTGCCGTTGCCGGCTTCGTGCTCGGGAACACTTCGCCCCAAGAGCCAACCGTCAACGTAGAGCCGACGATGAGAATCGAACTCATAACCGCCCGCTTACAAGGCGGGTGCTCTACCGTTGAGCTACGCCGGCAAGCCGATTTTTAGGCTGGGAGATTATACCAAAGGCCTATTTCAGTAGCAAGTGTTTTTATGGGCAAAATAAGACGAAATTCCAAAATGACCCTTGGTATCATAGAGCATTGCGCGGAGGACGGACCCACTCGCATCTATTCTACTCGGGGACCAGCCTGTACCCACTGCCACGCACATTGATGAGGTATTTTGGATTCTGGGGATCGGGTTCAATCGCTTGGCGGATATGATAAACATGCCATTTGACGATCTCCTGCGCCTCGTGCGCTTCCACTTGGTATCCCTGAGCTTCCTTTGCCATCGTCTTATAATCAACCAAGTTCGGAGAATGTTTTGCGAGCACTACAAGATAATCAAAGGCTGTTGGAGATATTCCCACAGAATGATTATTAACCGCGATGTTTCGCGTGAGCAAATCCAAAACCAAGTGGCCCAGCTTTATATATCGATCACTTGTAGCTACTGACCGGGTCGCAAAATTTATATTGACCGATTCTTTTGGTACAAGGTTTCTCAACTCCCCCTGCAAAGAATCAATCTGCTTGATGATTTCCCGTTTCCTATGTTCAATGTTTTGTTCAGCAAAAACGGAATTTGCGCGGTCAACCAGAACATTGGGAAGCAGGGGCTTAATTAAATAATCATGGGCTCCGCCACGAAGCGCCTCAAGAGCTGAATTCAAATCCGGCTGAGCCGTAAAGAGAATCACGGGTAATTCAGGGTATCGCGTATGGATTAATTTTAGCATCTCCAAACCGGTCATATCGGGCATGCGAATATCCATATAAACAAGATGGAATTCAAATTGCTCCAGAAGGTCGAGGCCATCTTTGGCGTCCGCCGCCGCACTTACTTCAAAACCGGCGTGTTGCAAAATGCGCGAAAGTGTTTCACGCAAATGCAATTCATCGTCCACAAGTAAAATTCGCTTTAGGGAACTCACAAGCCTTCTCCATCACTTGCAGGTAACCAGATCTTGAAACACGCTCCTGAATCTGGATTATTGATAGCCTCAATCCGCCCTTTATGTCGCATAACGATATCGTAAGTTATGGTCAGGCCCAAGCCAGTTCCCCTTTCCTTGTTCGTAACAAAAGGATCGAATATATCTGGAAGCATAAGCGGATCAATGCCAATACCCGTATCTAAAACCATCAGCAAAATTTCGCTATTAGAAGCCTCAGTGACAACTGTCAGGCAGCCTCCATCAGGCATGGCTTCAACTCCGTTCATCAACAAATTTAACACAACTTGATGAATCTGGTCGGCCACTGCCGCTACGGCGGGCAGACCGGGATCGGGGTGAAATTCGAATGCAATTGAGTTTTGTCGAAGGTGAGTTGCCACCAGCGCATAGACTTCTTCAATAACATTGTTGATCTGCACCAGCCGAAAATCCTCCGCGCGTGTTGGGCTGTATGAGGCGCGCAAGCGCCGAATCATTGCCGCCATGCGATCAGTCTCTGAAAGAATGATCTGTAGGTCCTGAGTATCCTGCGAGGATATCCTATCGTTCTCCTTCAATAAGTACAGGGCATTTTGAATGGCCTGAAGCGGGTTATTCAGCTCGTGCGAAACAGAAGCAAGCAACCGTCCCACCAGAGCCAAGCGCTCACTTTGAATCAACTGAAAGCGCATCGCCTGCTCTTGTTTTAGGGAAGCCTGTAGATCGGAATAGAGTTGGGCTTTTTGCAATGCTACCGCCAATTGCTCTGCTACTGTATTTACCATCTTTAGATCACGCTCAGCAAGTCTGCCCGGAAGGGCTTGTTGAACATCAATTACACCCATTACGCGGTCATCTACCAAAATCGGTACGGCAAGTTCCGAGTGTGTATCCGGTAATAGTTGGTCCCGTACAAAAAAAATAACTTCTTCAACGCTATTGGTAAAGAATGGCTTGCCCGTCTCTAGAACATGGCCAACGATACCCGCCCCTGCGGACACGAGTCTCACTGGCCGCTTTGTTTCTGCATCCACCAATGGGCTTTCCACTCGAATGATGATTGATCCGCTGTCAGGGTCTATTGTCAGTATCTGCACATGGTAATACTGCAGGCTTTTATATAACAGGTTGACCACATCTCTCATTAATTCATCGGTGTTCAGCGATACGGCCAATCCTCTTGAAATTTCATAAAGAGCGCTTGCTTCTTTCAAACCCTGTTGCGTTGTTTCTAATAAATTGGCGTTTTCAATCGCGATGGCCGCCTGCGTACCGAGTGAAATGAAAAGTTGTTGTTCATCCGATGTGAAGGAATGGGGTAGGCGGCTTTGAATGCTGATGGTGCCCAGGCGCTCGGAACTACTTTGAATGGGGGAGACCATCAGCGAACGATAATGTGGTTTGCCTGCCTGGCGCAGAAAACGTGGATCAGTATCAATATCGCCAATATTCACGAGCACCCCCTCTATAATGACCTGACCCGCGACGCCCTCCCCAAGGCGCATCTTCATCGGACCTCGATCTGGGGTATCAAAGCCCGCGACCGCACGAGGAATCAACGCTTCCTCTTCTTTATCCAATAAATGGATGACAGCCTGCCCTGTGCCAGGGATAAGGTCCCGCGCAGAATCCACGATTAATTGCAAGACGTGGTCAAGACCCACCCGTTCAGATTCACTCAACGCAAGTCCGATCTGCGCCAGAGCATTGCTCTCTCGCAGGCGGCGTTGGATCTCAGCATCCTTACGCGCGTTCAACAAGGCCAGGGCCACCTGAATCCCAATCTGGTCGGCGCGATGCAGGTCATCCTGCTTAAATTCCTGGCGCTCAGTAAATACGATTAACACTACACCAATCTTATTTTCACGGGCGACCAAAGGCATAGCCAACAACGAACCAGTCGTGAATTGCGCGCGGATGTTTGTGTTCAAGTATGGTGATTTATTCGCATCCTCAATCCCAATTGAATGACCTCCCTCGAATAAGGCCTCAACCAAATTTTCTTCCCCAGGATTCCGCAGTATGGCGGTGTAATCTGGGCGCGAATCATCCAGTGGATTCTTCCACGCAAGCTGGTCTAAAGTGGTATCCACCATCATGATCTGGCAATCGTCAGCCTTAAAGATGGCAGTGATTTTCATTCTTAGATCATGCAAGGCGGGATCAAAAACCTGCATTGACATAAGCCCGCCAACAATCTCATTCAGGCTGACTAGGAATTGCTCTCGCGCATGCAAGGCATATGCTGTTTGCTCATGCTCGCGTGCCCGTTTGCGCACTAAATTAACAATGACCACCATGACGCACAGCATAAGCGGACGCGGAATCAGGCCAAAATAGATTAAGCTGTTCAGATCGAATTTTTCAACAATAACGAAAAAAGCGATATTGAAAGAAACACCCAGCAAGGCCGCAACCAAACCAACGGTCAGACCAAAATACCAGGTTATTACACCCACAGGCAAAGCCACCAATACAGTAACAGCCGGGCCGAAAAGAATCTCAAGGCGTGGAAAGATAGCCAAATAAGCCAGAGTCAAGACCAGCGAAAGCCTCTTCCCTGTCAGCCACGCGCCGAAATTCCAGCCGAATAGTTCCATATTGCCAGACCTTCTGAAGTTAACCTACTTGGCAAAATCCACAGACCGGGTCTCACGTATCACCGTGACCTTGATTTGACCCGGATACTGCATGGTCTCTTCGATTTTCTTAGCCACGTCCCGCGCCAGCCGCGCAGACTCGAGATCGTCAATGTCCTCGGGGCGCACGATGATGCGTACTTCGCGTCCTGCCTGAATAGCAAAACTCTGCTGGACGCCCTTAAAGGAATTCGCCAAATCTTCCAAATTCTTGATGCGCTTGATATAGGCTTCCAGATCTTCGCGGCGCGCACCCGGGCGCGCACCCGAGATGGCATCAGCCGCCTCGGTAATGACCGCTTCCACAGTTTCCTGCTCCGCCTCATGGTGATGCGACGCCACCGCGTTGACCACTTTGGGATTCACGCCATAACGCTTGCAATACTCCGCGCCGAGCAAAGCGTGTGTGCCATCCTGATTGTGATCCATCGCCTTGCCAATGTCATGCAAGAAACCGCCCTGTTTGGCCAGGTCCACGTCCGCGCCAAGTTCGGCGGCGAGGATGCCCGCCAGCTTCGAGACTTCCACCGCATGCGCCAACTGGTTCTGCCCATACGAAGTGCGGAATTTCAAACGCCCGATCATGCGCAAAATTTCCGGGTGCAGACCCGCCACGTTCGCGTCGAAGGCGGCTTGCTCGCCGGCTTCATTAATAATTTTATCTACAGCCTTGGTTTCATCTTCAATGATCTTCTCAATGTGCGCCGGGTGAATGCGACCATCCACCGTCAGGCGCACGAGCGCGCGGCGCGCAATTTCGCGGCGCACAGAGTCGAAGCACGAAATCGTCACAGACTCAGGCGTGTCGTCCACGATCACATCCACGCCGGCGGCCTGCTCAAAGGCCTTAATGTTACGTCCATTGCGGCCCACGATGCGGCCCTTCATTTCCTCGTTCGGCAGGGTCACGCGCGAACTGGTCACTTCCGCCACATGCTCAGAAGCCACGCGTTGAATGGCGTCTGCGATTAACTTGCGCGCGCGCTTCTCCCCCTCCTCGCGGGCCTCCGCTTCGATCTGGCGATAAATGCGCGCCATATCTGCGCGCGCTTCTTTCTCAACAGCGGCAAACAATTCCTTGCGCGCCTCTTCTTGCGTAAGCGAAGAAACCTGCTCCAACTTCACCATCTGCTCTTCAACCAACTTTTCAACATCGCTGGCGCGCTTATCCATCGTAGATTGGCGCTTATTCAAAACCTGCTCGCGTTGCTCGAGTTTGTCGGCGCGTCCCTCCAGCTCAGAGCGGCGCTTGTCGAGTCGTTCCGCTTCACGGCTATTCTCGGCGCGGCGCTCTTTCACATCCTGCTCCGAGCTTAGAATCAATTTCTGAGCATTCTCGCGCGCAGTGGCCTCGATCAAACGGGCCTGCTCATTCGCGCCCTTCAATATGTTGACGGTGCGCGCCTGCTGATCACGCTGGGCGCGCTCCACCTGCGCGCGGTGAATAAAATAACCAGCGGCCAGGCCAACCAGAAGTGCTACTACTGCAATAACAAATGCTAAGGCATTCATGTCTGCTCCTCAAAATTTTCGTTGTCTAAGCTCCCGCCGTGTTCAGACCAAAGTCGCTTCACGGTCGGGGAAATAATCTCGTAAGAAAATCCGCGGCGGGCCAGAAAGCCCGAAAGTTTTTCGCGGAACGTGACCCACTCCAGCCCGCTCAAACGGCGGACTTGTTTCTGCGCCGCCAAATAAGCCAGCGACTCTTCATCCAGCGCCTCGGTCGCCGCGCGGATGGCGGATTCAGCCACCCCTTTGCGCTTCAGCTCGACGGTCAGCGCCCGTCGGCTACGCGGACGAAACTCGGAACGATTCGCCACCCAAGCCTGCGCGAACTCTTCATCGTTAACCAATTTTTCTTCGCGCAGTCGCTGAATAATTTCATCCAGCACTTCGGCGGGGAATTCATGTTTCGCAAGGTTCTTGCGAATCTCAGCCTCGGAGCGCGCCCGAAAACTCAAGAAGAGCATTGCCTGCTGATAGGCTTTTTCAAGCGCCTCGTCGAAGAGCAACTTCTCTACTTTTTGCTCGTCCACGCGCTGACCCACTTTGAGCCACGCGGCGGTGATCTTGGCCAGCCCGAAGGCAAACTCGTCGTCGAGATAAATGTTCACTCGCCGCGGGTTGTTTTTTTGCACTTCAATGGCGGTGACGGTTTTCATTATTCTCCCCCTCTCCTGTAATCGGGAGAGGGCTGGGGTGAGGGTTTAAAAACACACAGCCGAGGTCCGCCAGTGACAGGCCTCGGCTGTGCAAAATGCTTGGGTTGGGTACGCCCGCTCCAAGTCCGGCCTGAGGCGGGGCTTGGGGGAGGAAAACTTACGTTAAACCGGATGACTCATCCAAAGAATAAATCGCGATACAAAGTCCTGTCACAGCGGTCATTGTTTCCATTGCCCAAAGTTGGGGGCAATTCGTACTCAAATAGTCAAGTAAAGTTTGCAAGCCGGGCCGCGTGTGCGGCGGAGTTTTCAAGGGGGTGTTACAGATTGGCAAATTATACATTAAAAACCGGCCGGCATAACTTTTCGCCAGGGCGGGGGTAAGTATTCTCGACTGGGAAAAGGTGGATGGAAGTGACTTCCCAGCGCCATCAGGCTGGATGATAATGAAACGGCATGAAAAATTTTGGAGGCCGAATGACAAAAATTACCAGGGAAGACGCGCTTGAATATCACCGCTTAAAAGGAAAGCCGGGCAAGATTGCGGTTGTGCCCACCAAACCCATGGACACGCAACGCGACTTGAGTTTGGCGTATTCGCCCGGCGTGGCCGAGCCGGTGCTAGAGATCGAAAAGAATCCCGCCGACGTGTATGAGTACACCTCAAAGGGAAATCTCGTCGGCGTCATCACCAATGGCACGGCCATTCTCGGTCTCGGTGACCGCGGCGCGCTGGCCGCCAAACCGGTGATGGAGGGCAAGGCGGTGCTGTTTAAGAAATTCGCGGATATCGACGTGTTCGACATTGAGATTAATTCGCGCGACCCCGAGGAGATCGTGCGCGTCATCGCGGCCATCTCCCCCACTTTTGGCGGAATCAATCTCGAGGACTTTAAAGCCCCCGAATGTTTTTACATCGAGGAAGAACTTAAGCAGTTGCTGGATATTCCCGTCTTTCATGATGACCAACACGGCACGGCCATCATCTCGTCGGCGGGGCTGGCCAACGCACTGGAAGTGGTGGGCAAAGAGCACAGCCAGATTCGACTGGTGATTTCGGGCGCGGGCGCATCGGCCGTTTCGTGCGCGGAGCTGGCCATTTCGTGGGGTGTGAAGCGCGAAAATATCATGATGGTCGACTCGAAGGGCGTGGTGCATTCGGGCCGCACAGACTTGAACAAATACAAACAACGTTTTGCGCTGGAAACAAAGGCGCGCACACTCGCCGATGCCATGCGCGACGCGGACGTGTTTTACGGACTCTCGGTGGCGAATGTGCTCACGCCCGAAATGGTGAAGACGATGGCCAAGAATCCGATTGTGTTTGCCATGGCCAACCCCGACCCCGAGATTCTGCCCGAGCTGGCCAAAGCGGCGCGCAAGGATTTGATCATTGCCACGGGGCGCTCTGATTATCCGAATCAAGTGAACAATGTGCTGGGCTTCCCGTTTATTTTTCGCGGCGCGTTGGATGTGCGCGCCCGCGCCATCAACGAGGAGATGAAGCTGGCCGCGTCGAAAGCGCTGGCCGCGCTGACGAAGGAGGACGTGCCCGATTCCGTTTTGCGCGCCTACGGCGTTGACAGCATGAAGTTTGGCCGCGACTATATCATCCCCACGCCGCTTGATCCGCGCGTGCTTTTATGGGAGGCGCCCGCCGTGGCTGAGGCCGCCATGCAGACCGGCGTGGCGCGCAAGACGATTGACATCGAAGAATATCGTCAGCAGTTGGCGTATCGGCAGGGCAAGGGCGAGCAGGTGCGACACTTCTTCCAAAACAAGGCCCGCTCAAGCGGCGGGACGAAGCGCGTCGTCTTTGCCGAGGGCCGCGAAGCGAAGATCATCCGCGCGGCGTATCAGGTGGCGGACGAGGGAATTGCAACGCCGATATTAATTGGCCAGCCCGATGCAATAGCAAAACAAATCACAGACCTGGGTTTGGATTATGAGCCGCAAATAGTTGACCCGTCTAATTTTGCGCAAGCTGAAAAATACGCCTCCACTTTTTATGAATTGCGCCAGCGCAAAGGGCTGACGCGCCACGACGCGGCAATGAGGGTTCGTGAACCAAATGTACTCGGCCCGCTGATGGTTAAAATGGGCGACGCAGACGCGTTCATCTCGGGGCTGACCTACGACTATCCCGAGGTCCTCCGCCCGGCCCTGCAAGTGCATCACACGCAGACAGGCGCAGTGCGCGCGGCGGGCGTGTACATCATCATTGTGGAAGACCGCGTCTTCTTGTTCACGGATGCGACCGTCAACATTGACCCGAGCGCCGAAGACCTGGCCGAAATCGCCAGCCTCGCCGCAGACTTTGCCGTGCGCCTCGAGTTGACGCCGCGCGTGGCCTTCCTGTCGTTCTCCAACTTTGGTTCCACCCCTCACGCGCTGTCGGACAAAGTTCGCCGCGCAGTTGCTTTGACCAAGCTACGCCGCCCCGACTTGCAAGTGGACGGCGAGATGCAAGCCGATACCGCCGTTGTGCCCGAGATTGTTGAAGAGCGTTATCCGTTCAGCGCGGTGAAAGATGCGAATGTGCTGGTCTTCCCTTCGCTTGAGTCAGCGAACATTGCTTATAAACTTTTGGCGCATTTAGGAAACGCAAAAGCCATTGGCCCGATTTTGCTGGGCATGGGCGCGCCGATTCACGTTTTGCAAACCGGCGATGACGTGAATGCCATTGTGCAAATCGCCGCGGTCGCCGTGATGGACGCGATGGCGCGCGAGACCAAGATCGAAGCAAAGGCGAAGAAGAAGTGAGACGCGCTACCTGCTGAGTAATTCACCTTACGCAGATTCCCGTCATTGCGAGGGCCTACTCGCGCGAAGCAATCTCAAGGCAAATACAGGGGATTGCTTCGTCGGGAGTACCCTTCTCGCAATGACAGATAGGGTAGAGAAATTTAATTCAAATTATTCTTTCGGCAAAATGCTCACTTTGCGGCGCGGCTCCTCGCCGACGCTTTCGGTTTTCACCGCTGGATGATTTTCCAATTCCATGTGTACGATGCGGCGCTCAGAAGCGCTCATCGGTTCGAGCATCACGGCGCGGCCCATCTTCATGGCCTCGTCAGCCATGCGTTGCGCCATCTGACGCAGTTGCTTTTCGCGGCGCGCGCGATGGCCCTCAATGTCCACGCTCAATTGCAAAAACTCATTGGCCTGCTTGCCCACCATCAAACTGGCCACATGTTGAAAAGCCTGCAACGTCTCGGCCTGTCTGCCGATCAACGCGTTCAAGTCGCGTCCGCGCACGTCCACGTGAATGGTGCGATGTCCGTGACGGTCCTGGCCATCGAAATGCGCCGACACCTGCGCCTCGTAACCCATGTGCTGCATAAGTTTTGAGACGGTGGACTCAGTCAGGTCGAGGACAGGATCGGCCTCGGTGCGAGCAGCAGGCTTGGATGGGCGACCCGCCGAACGGCTTTGCCCTGAGCCCGTCGAAGGGTCCGCGCCCGAGGCGGGTTTGAGCGACTGATGCATTTCGCCGCCCGGTCCGTTCACGGTGAGTCGCACGCGCACTTGTCGCCCGCCCAGGCCGAAGAGTCCCTTCGAGCCAGCGTCGAGCACTTCCACAGAAACATCTGCGGCGCTCAGGCCAAGCTGTTCGAGTCCCTGCGCGAGGGCTTCCTCAACGGTGGGTGCAATGACTTCGAGTGTAGGTCGTTCATACATGCGGGCCTCCAAAGGAATTACAAATTATTTGCGCGCGGGTTGCTTGTTGCCGCCGGGGATTAGGTTGCGCCAATTCACTTTGCCCATCATGGCAGATTGCACGATGGCCAGAATATTTCCCATGAGAATGTAGATGGCCACGCCCGAGGGAAAGCTGAGCGCGAAGAAGCCGAGCATGAGCGGCATGGTCACGCTCATCGAACTGGTCATCGCGGCGGCCTGATCGTTGGGGTCTGGGTTGCTGGGCTGAGTCAGTTTTGTCTGCACATAAGTGGTCAGCGCCACAATCACCGCCAGCAAAGGAAAGTGGAAGGAGGCGATGGCAACGAACTCGGGGCGGCCCAAGTCAAACCACAGGAAACTGCTATTGAGCGGAATGATGGTTTCGATGTTCAAGAAATCTGCGGCAGTGCGGCTGAGGTTGAGCATGGCCAGCGGCGTGAGTGCCAGCGCCGTGCTGACACTTTGATACACAGCAATGAGCACTGGCATTTGAATGAGCAAAGGCAGACAGCCGCCGAGCGGGCTGATGCCGGCTTCGTTTTGCAGACGCAATTGCTCGGTCTGTTTTTTCTCGGGTTCTTTTTCGTGCTTCTTTTGAATGGCCTTCCATTCTTTGCTGGCTTGCAAATCCTGCAGGGCCTTCATGCTTTTCATCTGGCGCGCATTGAGCGGCCAGGTGACAATACGAATTAAGATGGTGAAGAGAATGATCGACCAGCCAAATGCGCCGGGCACGTCCGCCAACAGCGAGTAAATAAACAACAGGATGTTGCCGAAGATGGATACAAAAAAGGCCCACTGCCAGACGATGACAGCGATCAGCACAGCGATGGCCAGAAATTTCAGCATGTCGCGTGACATGGAGGCGGATAGTTGCGGGTTCGCTGGCGCTTGTGTGGCCAGTTGCGGGTCGCGTGGTCTTACTGGTTTGGGATTATTCATTACGATTCCTTACTTGGTTACAGCCGGGTATTGCCAAACCTGCTTGCCGTCTACGTCGAGGGCCATGAGCAGGAAATCGCCCTGAAAGGGCGCAACGAGAATCAGATCGCCAGCCACAACCGGGGTGCTGTAGAGTTTGCCTTTGACGGTTTCAAGAATCTCGGTTTTTCCACTGGCGTCCACAGAAATAACTGTGCCGCTCTCGGTGACGAGAATCACTTTGCCGTTGAAGAGCACAACCGAAGCAAGGATGGGGCCATCGGGTTTAATGGAAGCAGTAATGGCCGTGCCATCTGCGGCGTGGACGGTGTAGAAATTTCCGATGGTGTCAGCGAAGTAAAGTGTTTCTCCGTTAAGCGTGGGGCTGCCCCAGATCCATTTTTCGGTCGGCACCGTCCATACGACATTGCCATTGGCAGTGTTCAATGCTTCAAAGTTTGCGCCAAACGAGCCGACATACAGCAGGCCATTCGAAACAACAGGCGCGCCGATGTTGGCGCCGTCCAGTTCAACAACCCAGGCCAGTTTGTGTGTGGCTATGTCTACAGCGTGGACGTGATGGTCGAGCGCGGCGACGTAGACGCGTTCGCCGTCGCTGACGGGTTGAGACCAGAGCTTGCCGCCCAAATCAATTTGCCAGACGAGTTTGTCATCGCCAGAGATGGAGAGGTCAAAGACGTAGAGTGTGCCGTCGCTATTGGGCGCATATACCATGTCACCCACCACGAGCGGGCTGGCCGCCCAATGATCGCCCGCGTCGCTGAAAGACCAGCTTTCTTTGCCGGTCTGCGCGTCTACGAGGAAGAGTCTGTGCTCGGTGCCACTTGAGCCGATCAGAATTTGTCCGTCGGAGGTAAAGACGGGGTTGGCATAAAAAGACCACTTGGCGCTGGGCTTCTCGGGAAAGCTCCAAAGTTCCTCGCCATCTTTGAGTCGGACGGCAACCATGACAGAGCCATTGGCGAGGTACGCGGTTTCAGAGTCCGCGGCCAGGCCGGGCCAGGAGGTGGCGGGGGGCGTTCCGCAGGCGCTCAAAGCGAGGGCCAGCACCGTTAGCGAAAAAATAATTGCAAGGCGATTTAATTTCATGGAAAGTGTTGCTCCTAGAGAACGGGGTCGTACCCGCCGGCAGAAAATGGGTTACAACGCACCACGCGCCAGCCAGCCAACAGTGAGCCTTTGAGGGCGCCGTATTTGTAAATGGCCTGATAGCCATAGTGTGAACAAGTGGGATAAAAGCGACACGTGTCCACGGCGATGACGCGCGAGAAAGTCATTTGATACAAACGAATTAACGAGAGCACCAGCAGACGCGGCCAATACAACGGCGAACGCGGCAAATCGCGCAAGCGCGGTTCATCGGCGTAATCGTGCGAGTGGTAGTGATCAGTTTGCATCGGGGGGGTTCAGCAGGTGTGCGCGGCGCAAAAGAATGGCGAGGGCGGCGCGAGTCTCGTCGAGGGACGAACCCGCTAACGGCGCGCGTGCAATCAGCAGGAGGTCAGTGCCCGGCTGAAGGTCCGTCAAGAGCGGTTGCATGGCGGCGCGTAAGATTCGTTTTGCGCGATTCCGTTGCACGGCGTTACCCACCGTCTTGCCAGCCGTCACGCCCACGCGCACTTTAGGTTGGTCGCTGGGCTGGGCAACTAAGACAACAAGCGGGTGGGCATAGGACTTTCCAAAACGCCGCACCCGCTTGAAATCTGTAGAGCGGGTCAGGCGAAAATTACGTTGCAATCGCTTTACCCATTCTGTGTCTGCCGGGGAACATCACCCCGCCACACTCTTACCAGCGCATCTTCTTGACGTGATTGTTGGAGGTGACGGTTAATTTGTGGCGGCCTTTCAAGCGGCGACGCTTGAGCACGATTCGGCCATCGGCAGTGGACATGCGCTGACGAAAGCCATGCACACGCACGCGGCGGCGAATCTTGGGTTGATAGGTTCTCTTTGGCATCGTACATTCCTCGTTAGAAAATGCAACTCCCCAAGGGAAGCTGTTGACAGATAAATATCCGCGTTTTCGCGGACAGGGACGGGATTATACCGTAACGAATCTGAATCGGTCAAACCAATTTAGTGCTCATTGGGAATCTCCGTGATTAAATACTTTTGTACACGGATTATGCGGACGGGCACGGAAAAACACGGATTTTTTATTGCTTTTTCCGTGCGCGAAATCCGTGTCATCCGTGTACAGAATAACGACAACTCGCAGAGAACTAATTTAGTGTTTGACTTCGTCGCGCTCAGGGTGACCGGCGGAGGAAAGCAGGTCGGAAAGTTGACGGGCGCTTTCGGGAGTGGTGATGGCCAGCACTTCGTCCCATTCCTGCAACTTGGTGGAGCCGCGCGGAAGAGTCACCTGACCATCGCGGATGATGGCCGCAATAATACACTCGTCCGGCAGGCCGAGTTCCTTGAGCGGAGTGCCGATGGCGCGCGCGCCCTTCTCCACTTTTTCCTCCACGATCGAGTAGCGCCCGCGACGGATCTTGAGCAAGGTCATCATGTCGCCCAGTGACATTTCCTCTTGAATGAGGTGAGCGAACACGTCGGCCTGATTGAGAGCCACATCTACGTGAAAGTTTTCGTTAAACAGCCAGGCATTGCGTGGATTATTGATGCGCGCAATGGTGCGCGGTACGCCAAACATCTTGCGCGACATGAAGCACAGACTCAGATTGGTTTCGTCGCTGTCTGTGCAGGCGGCCAAAGCGTGCGCCTGCTTAATGCCTGCGGCTTCGAGTACTTCTGGGTCGGTGAGGTTGCCCTGATAAATAGACTCGGTGGGCAGTTCGAGGTGCAGGCGCGCCAGAATGTCTGGGCGGTTCTCCACCAAACGAACCTTGTAATTTTCAGAAAGCAAAAGCGACGCAAGCTGGGCTCCGGTGCGTCCGCCGCCGGCAATGAGTACAAACATATCAGGCCTCCATTCCAGAATCGAGACGCGCGCGCAAGGATTTCACACCGTCGAAAGTGGCGCTGACGGTAAGCACGTCACTACTTTCAAATTTTGTGTCCAACGCCGGCAGGATGGCGCGGCCCGCGCGGGTGAGGGCCACTGGCAATGCCCCTGCATTGTCTTTGCAAAGATCACGCCAGGTGCGCGAAACCCAGGCGTCGGGCACAACCAGCTCATAAATTTCCACTTCACCGTTACCCGCCGAGAAAATAGCGCGCGAGGTGACACTGGTCAACAATTCTTCGGTGCGTTGCGCGCCCCAGGCGGTGGAGCTGACAATTTGCAAACCAAAGGTCTCAAGCATGCTGCGCAGATTCGGGTCATAGTTTCGGCAGACCACCATGGGCACTTTATATACCGTGCGCGCGGCGTGCGAGACAACCGCGTTGAGCGTATCAGAGTTTGTCACAGCGGCCAGGCCATCGGCTTCTTTGATGCCTGCGCGTTCGAGCACTTCTTCGCGCAGGGCCTCGCCAGCCACGGTACGTCCGCGAAATTCGGGATTGATACGATTGAACGAGGCCTCGTTCTGGTCCACCACCACCACATCATGGCCGCTGGCGAACAGGCGCATGGCCAGCTCAGCGCCCACGCGCCCACAACCTACAACAATAAATTTCATTCGTTCTCCTTCTTATCCGATACCTGATAAGGCACATCGGTGATGACAATGCCCGGCGTGGAAAGTAATTCCTTGCGCAACAAGTCCGCAGTGTTCATGTGCAATGCCATTTCGAGCGCAGAGCCGGCCACAAATTGCGGCACTACAATGGTGATGATCTCGTTTGGCTGACGCAGTGCAAGGATTTCGTCCACGTAGCCAAGCAGGGGTTCCACAAAAAGACGGTATGGCGAATCCAAAATAAAGAGGCGCACGCCGTCGCCCCAGGTCGCCCATTTTTTCTGCAATCTCTCGGTTTCGTCCTGATCAATCGAAACATGCACAGCGGTCACATCATGTGAGAGCATGCGCGCATAGCGCAAAGCTTCGAGCGTGCCCTGATGCACGCCGCTGACGGGCATGATCACACGATGACGTGTGATGTGCGGCGCCGGCTCGGTGTAATTGTCCAGCGACAGGCGGCGGGCGATATCGCGATAATGTCCATTGATTATTTTAAAGAGCCACATCATCAGCGGCGTGACGATCAACACCAACCAGGCGCCGTCGTGGAATTTTGTGACCGAGAAGACGAGCATGACCACGCCCGTGCATAATGCGCCAAAGGCATTCATGCCCATCTTCACACGCCAGTTCGGTTCATAATGCAGAGCTGAGCCGTTCTCAATAATTTCTTCACCGGGCTTCATATGTCCCGTGCGCCACCAGCGGCGCGACATGCCGATCTGCGCCAGCGTAAATGAAAGGAACACGCCGATGGCATACAACGGAATCAGGCGCGTCACACTGGCTTGAAACACGAAGACCAGCGCTGCGGCCAGGATGGCCAGCGCGAAAATACCATAGGAGTAGACGAGACGACTTCCGCGATAAGTCAGCTGACGCGGCAGGAACCCGTCCTGGGCGGCCAGCGCCCCGAGACGCGGAAAGCCAGCGAAGGCCGTGTTCGCGGCGAGCACAAGAATCAGCGCGGTGGAGGCAATTAACATCCCATAAAGAACGCCGCGACCATCGAAGATAGTCCGCGCCAATTGCGAGATGACAGTCTCCTGTTCGGAGGGAACGGCCTCAATTTGGGTGGTAATAAATGAAATGGCGGTAAACAGTGAGGCGAGGATGAAGCCCATCCAAATCAGGGTGATGCCGGCATTCTTACTGCGCGGCTCTTTGAAGGCAGTGATTCCATTCGAGATGGCCTCGATGCCCGTCAATGCCGCAGTGCCGCTGGAGAAGGCGTGCAAAATTAAGAAAGGCGTTACCACCGCCAGCGTTTGCGTAATTTCCATTTCGGGAGGATCCACCACCGTGCCCAGCGACCCGCTCAGGTAGCGGAAGAGGCCGAAGCCCAACGTGGCAAACATCATCAAGATGAAAAAATAATTGGGGATGGCAAACGCCAGTCCTGATTCGCGTACGCCGCGCAAGTTAATCAGCATCACCAGGAAAATGAGGGCAACGGCCATGTACACGCGCACATCGTAGAGAGCAGGAATAGCAGAAACGATTTGCGCCACGCCCGATGAAATTGAAACTGCAACTGTGAGAATATAGTCGGTCAGCAATGCGGCCGCAGCCATCAACGAGGCGGTCTCGCCGAGATTGTCCTTGGCAACAACATACGCGCCGCCGCCATTGGGATACGAATGGATGATCTGCTCGTATGAAATAGTAACAATAGTCAGCAAGACCACGATGGCAAGTGCAATCGGGAAAACGTAGCCGAACGCGCCCGTCCCTGCAATGGCCAAGATAACGAGAATCTCCTGGGTGGCGTAGGCATTGGACGAAAGAGCGTCGGAGGCAAAGATCGCCAACCCAATGGCCTTGCCGACTGTTTCATGTCCCGCGTCGGCGGTGGGCAGGGGCCGCCCGATCAGCCAATGAGTCAACGAGCGCCGCGGCCGATGTTTGGTGGTGCGGCGCATCATATGGTTTTGTTCGCTGGGTTCTGGTGTTGCTGTGCTCATGTGTGCTCAATTCTTCAACAGGCAAAATTTAAGCCCTCCGCAGTGCGGGGGCGAGGCGGGATTATAGTACAAATTAAAAACTTAGGGACGCGCGGCTTGCGGCTGTGTCAACGGCACTTGCAGAAAAAAGGAACTGCCCTTGCCCAATTCACTGTCCACCCACACTTTTCCGCCATGCCGCTCAGCAATGGAGCGCACAATGGCCAGCCCCAAACCAGTGCCATGTTGTGCGCGCGCCTCGCGCTGGCTGCCGCGATAAAATTTTTCAAACAGGCGCGGCAGGTCGGCGGGCGCAATGCCAATGCCGTTGTCGCGAATCTCGAAGAGCATGTCGCTGGGCGTGGCGCGCACGGCCAGGGTTACACGTCCGCCAGCCAGAGTATATTTGATGGCATTCTCCACAAGGTTATACACGCCCTGATGCAAGAGCGCCTGATCGGCTTCAATGCTGACCGGCAGGTCGGACGCGGCCTCGGCGCTGAGCGTGATATTCTTTTGAGCCGCCTGCAATTGCAGGGCGCCGGCCACGCGCTCCACGATGTCGCGCACCGAAACATTTTCCACTTGCAGGCCCACGCCGATTTCGATGCGGCCCAGGTCGAGCAGATTATTAATCAGGCGCGACATATTCTCCACGCCCGAAATAATTTTGCGCACATAGCCTTGTTGCTGTTCATTAATCTGTCCCACCATTTCTAGCATGGTGGCATAACCGCGCATCAAGGTCAACGGCGAGCGCAGGTCGTGACTGACCGTGGCCACAAATTCAGACTTCAGAGAGTCCAGCTCTTTGAAGTGGGTCACGTCACGAAGGACGCATACGCGCCCGACGGGTCGTCCCTCGGCCATCACGGAGGAGGCCGTAACGAGGTAGGTGCGCCCCCCGGGGAAAACGATCTCAACCGACTTGCGCTCGTCCTGCGTTTCTTTGAGCAAATCCAGCAGAGGTTGTTGTTGAATCAACTTATCCATCGGTTGACCCATGCTCTTCGCAACGTCCATGCCCACTGCTTTGCCGGCGGCCGGGTTGGCCAGCATCAAACGTCCCTGCGGGTCAAAGACCAGCACCGGGTCGGGCGTGGAGTTTAGAATCGCCTCCAGCTGTTTGCGGCTGGCCTCCACGCTCAGGAACAAATGCGCATTGACCGTGGCCAGCGCGGCCTGCCCGGCCAGCGTGGTCACAAAACGGACCTCAGCCTCCGAGAAGGTGCGCGGTTTGTCATACGCCGCCCACATCACACCGTAATAACGATTCTCATGCCGCATCGGCACAGCCAGCAATGCGGCAGGCTGAGGCAGATTCGCGTCCAATGCAAGGGTGCGTGTGCGCGACAAATTCGAAAGCACGATGCGCTCCTGCCCCTGCGCCATTTGTAAAATCTGTTCGTCGAGATGCGAAAATTTATCGGCAGAGATGCCCAGGCTGAAACGAGACGGAAGCTCGATTGAAGTTTTGGGCATGATGGCTGGAGAAAGCACCACGCGGACGGCGTTCGCGCCCGTGGAGAGCGCCGCCTCCAAAACGGGTTTAACCGCGTCACCCATCTCAAGGCTGGAGGCCACACCCTGACTCACTTCGAGCAGACGATTCAACTCGTCCAGCCGACTCTTCAAGCTGGCGCGCATTTGCTCAAACGCGCGCGCCAGTTGACCAATTTCGTCCTCGGCCTCGCTGACGAGGGCATGATCCAACTTGCCCTGTGTAATCTGATTCGCGTCGCTGGCTAATTGGCGCAGTGAACTCGTCACCACGCGCAGGGCAAAACGCAACAGCACCAGCGCCACCAGCGCCAAAAGAATAATCACCGCTGAAAGCGGCAGGGCAATTTCCAGGGCCAGTTCCTGCGCGCGCCAGGCGGGCAAGGTCAGCACCACTGCCCAGTCACGTCCTTGCACAGGTTGGTAATACACAAATTGACGCGTGCCATCCAACGCAGTGTCGGTATAAAAAGAGGCCTCCGCGCCGCGCAAACCTTCATAGGGACTGGTCATCACAATGCTGGCATTCGGGTGATAGAGAATATTGCCAGCCTCGTCGAGCAAGATACCTGTGCCCTGTTTTTCAGTCATGCTTTGCAAACTATGAATCAAAGGCTGGGTCAGCGGATTGCTGGCAATATTCGTGCGCCCAATTAACACGCGCGAAACCTGACCAGCCGAGTCTACGACGGCGGCCAGAAAAGACAAACGCGCCGCGCCGTCTTCGGGGCGGGCCGGCGGGATGCTGTAAAACTGTACGCGCACGCCAGAAACCGTCAGCGGGAACGCGGCTTGTTCAACAGCGAACAGCTCAAAGTCCGTGAGCGATTCGGCGGGGTAGCCACCCAGCACATTGCCGCTGAAAGCGTCCAGCAGAACGATCTGATCAAAGTATGGGTTGGCGCGCATCTGCCCGGCGAGGATATTTGCCAGGTCGGCGTCACCCGCTGTGAGCAGGCGCGGATCGGCGGCCAGTTGACTGACGATGTTGTGTCCCGATTCAAGGAAGAAGGGCACACTCTGCGCGGCAGTCACCGCTGAGCTGGCCAGGTTTTCCTGCAACTGCGCGCGCGCCGAGCGGCCCGCCACAATCCAGTCGCCGACCAGAATGGCCGATAAAAATATCAGGATGAAAATTCCCGTGCCGTATAAAAATCGCGTCTCAAGACTTTGCTCGGTGTGCGACGGTTGATACGGCAAATTGCGCCCCCATGCCGACGGGTAAGCGGAGGCGAGCACCTGAGCCACCAACCCGCCGACGAGGACTTCGCTGGCAAATGCCAGCGCGGCCACACCGGCGTTGCTCAGCGCATAATCGAGGCGCACCGCGGCCAGGCCCGGAAATGTGACAAAGGTGCCGACCACGTACACAAACGTGTGTATTGGAATCAACAGCGCCGCCGCGATCAACGGCTGACGAAGCCAGCCATAGATTCCGGCGCGATTACGCTGACGAATGTTGACTGAAAAAATCGCGGCCAGCAAGGCCAGGTCGGGAATGCTGAACAGGCTGTGCGTGTCCCATGCGCCACGCAAGAGGCCAGCCAACGCGCCCAACAGCGCCGCCGCCAACGGCCCCAGCGGACCTGCCGCAATCATCCACGGAATCGCGGAGAGCGGCAACAACGCCGGCGGAAGCGGGTCGGCGGGCATCCCGGGCATCGGCAAAGCCGCACCAGCTGGCAGGCGCAGACCAGCAAAAAGATTGGTGATTGGAACCAGCACGAGCAGAACAAGGAAGAGCGGCCAGATACTCCCCGTAATGGCCGGGCCAACGATGCGCCAGCGATAAACGTTATAAACTGTTAAGGCAAGGAACAAGAACCACAGCACCCAGCCGACCAGCGAGGGTGCAGGCAGAGAAAAAAATCCGGCCAGCAAAGTGCTAACAAAGCTCATAGTAATCGCCAAATTATAGTCTTGAATTATGGTTCATTGGGAGTTGCCGTGATTCTTGATTCTGTACACGGATGACACGGATTTCACGGACGCTTCGCGCACGGAAAGAGCAAAAAAAATCCGTGTTTTTCCGTGCCCTTCCGTATAATCCGTGTCCAAAAAATTTTAATCATGACAATTCCCAGAGAGCCTGAATTATGTTCGCGCCCACTTAGGGGAGGTTTGCAATTTGGTTTGAATTTGGAATCGGGCGGCAAGCCGCCCGCACCCTCAGGGAGCAAGCTCCCTGACGCCATATCACCCCTCGCGATAAATGCCTTGATATTCGGGCGGCAGAAGATTAGCCAGCTCACGCATAATGCGCTGGGTGCCGTTTTTCAAATCTGCGCGGCGGTCATCTGTTTTTTGAATACGAAAGGGCTGGCCCACCGTCAGCGTGGCCGGGGTGCGTTTCCATTTTTTCATATTGGGAAAGACGCGGTTATTTTCTGTGCCCGTCACTGCCACAGGAATAATCGGCACGTCCGCTTTCAGTGCCAGGAAGGCCGCGCCAGAGAGTCCGTCTTCAAGTCCCTCGTTAAGACTCTCACGTCCCTCCGGCGCAATGGACACAAAGCGACCGCGCGCCAAAGACTCGAGCGCGCAGGTGATTGCGCGGCGATCGGGGTGGCCACGATGTAAAAAAATAACGCCATACTGCTCAATTATTTTTCCCTGCCAGGGCAGATCATACAAATCGCTGGTGGCCAGCGGGTCCACGCTGAGCGTGGGCAGGTGCGAAAGAATCAGCGCAATATCCGTGTCGCCGAGATGGTTGAGCGTGATCAAGGCCGGGCCACGGCGCGGAAAATTCTCGAGGCCGCGCACCTGTAATTTCAAACTTACACGGATTATCAGCCGAAAAACGCTCCACAATATCAAACGTGCAACGCGCCGCCAGGGCGTGTACTCGGGCAGGCGCGTTAAATGCGGGCGCACAACTTGGGCAATGGGTTTGGGAGGCAAAGGTGAGGAGGGTTGCATGTTAAAAATTCATCCGCAGATTGCGCTGATTACGCTGATTATTTCCCACACAATTCCATCACACGCGCAAAAACTTCATCAGCGCTCAGCGAATCAGAGTCGAGCAAAACTGCATCGTCTGCCGCGCGCAGTGGCGCAACGGCGCGAGTTGAGTCAATGTGGTCGCGTTCCTGCACCTTCGAAAGAATTTCATCGAGTTGTGTTTCACTGCCGCGCGCGCGCGTCTCGTCGAAGCGACGGCGGGCGCGCTCCTCGGCGGAGGCGTCTAAATAAATTTTCAAATCGGCTTCGGGCAGAACCACCGTGCCGATGTCGCGCCCGACCATGACCACTTTTCCGCGCTGACCAATGCGGCGCTGTTGCGCACTCAACGCGCGACGCACGCCCGCATAAGCAGAAACGGCGGAGACGTTTGCCTCTACCTCAGGCAGACGAGTCTCCCAAGTGATATCGCGCCCTTCTATTATGACGTCACACGCGCGCCCATCCGCGCGTGAGGCGGGCGCCACGTCAATGGGCGTCCCCTCCGCCAAAGCAGTGACCGCCGACTCGTCGCTGATGGCAACGCCGCGTTGCAACGCAAGCCACGTCACGGCGCGATACATCACACCGGTGTCAAAAAATAAATAGCCGAGCGAATCGGCCAGTCTACGCCCGAGCGTAGACTTTCCCGACGCGGCCGGGCCGTCTATGGCGATGGTGGAGGGAGTTGTCATCAGTGGTCAGTTTTCAGTGATCAGTTGGGTAGTTTGATAGTTTGATAGTTTGATAGTTTGGTAGTTGGGTGAACGTGTATACGTGTCTACTTGTCTACGCATTTACCTAGACTGCTGGGTACCAACAGAAAGATCGCCGCGCGCCCAGAGGACGAGGGTGTCTGTCTGGGTTGGGAGTTCATGATAGGTGAGCCATTGCAAAGTGAAGGCAGAGAATTGGTCCCACATGGGGGCTTTGCGCCAGGCGAAATCTTGTCCGCGATAGGAGGCGGCGAGTTGTAGCGACTCTTGCGGAAGGGTGATGACCAGCGCGGGCGCAGATGACTCGTCGAGGCCGGCCACCCGCTCAACGGGGTGGAATCGAAGCGCCCAAATGAGGGCAGGAGAATCGACCCCGTAGACAATGACTTTTAAGTCGAAGGGGTCGCCCGTAGCCCATTCCGAAATATCTTTCACGGTTTGGGCGAGCAAGTCTGCCTGCGCAATGGGCGCGTCGGTCATCCACAATTCCACTGACAGCGGGTTGCGCAAACCAGTGGCGCCCCAGGCCGCGCCGAGCGTGAACGCGCCGAGGACGAGGGCCGCACCCCAGGCCAAGCCAACGCGCGCGATGCGCGGTGACCAACCATAGGCAACAAGCGCCGCGCTGACGATGAGCAGAAAAAGCGAGCCGGCGAAAAGCCAAATGCGCAATTTGCCTTGCGCGGTGCTTAAGGGTGTGTACCAAAGCGCGTTGAAATCGAGCCAGGCGAAAAATAAAAGCAGGACGGTGAAGAAGGCCATGCCGACAGTTTCGAGCACGTCGGTGCGCGGCAATTGCAAGTGACGTGAGAGTTCGAGGGCGGCGAGAGTTAATAAAGGAAGCACGGCCCAAATAAGATCGTCCGGCAAATGCGCGGGGTAGAGCAGTGGCACCGCGAAAGCCACCAGGGTCCACATGCTGAGACGAATGACACGCCGCGCGGTGGTGATTGCGCCGCGCAGCATCGCCATGACGGCCAGCAAGAGGGCCAGCAATTCATAAGCCGCAAATACTGTGAACAACATGGGGACTGAAAGGAAAGGTGCGGCGGTTTGTGCTTTGAAAAATTCCGGGATGGAGCCCAGCCACGCGCCCAGCCCTTGAGGCACAATTAGAAAAAGCGTGGAGGCGAAGAGGATGGTGAGGGCGGAGGCCGTGAGCAGTGACCGGTAGTCAGTGTTCAGTGACCAGTTTTCAGTGTTCCCCAAAGGGGACGCTGTCAGTGTGTGCTGTTCAGTGTTCAGTAATTCGTCTTCAGTGTTGAGAGACTCACTCATGGATGATTCTTCAGTTTGTTTTTCGCGCGGGGTGAAGCCGAGCAAAAAGAGACGGGTCAGGAGCAGGCCGATGAGTCCCGTCCACAATGATGGGCCGGAGAGCAATGCCAGGCCGAGGAACAATCCTGCGGGGCGTTGCTGGGCGCGCATCCAAAAGGCGAGGGCCAGCAGGAAAAACGTCACCGCGAAGATGGGGCTACCCACCTGCCGCGAGAAAGCGACGAGGGCCGGGTCTATGGCGATGAAACCGGCCAATAGAATCGCGGCGCGCGGCTTGAGTTGTGCGCGGAAAAGATAAGGCACAAAGACGAGGGCCGTGCCAGCCAGCGCGGGCCAGAAGCGGGCCAGAAAGTTGGTACTGCCAAAAATGAAAAACAAAACAGCCGTGAAGTTGACGTAGGCCACTTGACTCGTCAGCGCGGGATCCGCGCCTTGCGCAATGCCCAGCGCCTGAAGCGCCAGCGCAGCTTCAGAGTCAGTTAACGCGGGCAGGCCGAGGCTGATGAAGCGCAGTCCGAGGGCGAGCAGGAGGATTAACAGGTATGCAGTTTTTTCAGAACGGGGGGAGCGGGAATCCATGTGGCAATTTTAGCATGGAGGGAGGTATACAGGTAGACACGTAGACAGATAAACACGTAAATGGTACTCAAGAAAAACTTATGGAAGCATGAAAGCCATTCAAGAGAAACGCAATGTTGCCCCATTGACCAATCGCGCCTTCTTCATCTAAACTATGTGCATGACAAACAGCAAAACGGTGTGGTCTTCCAGCCAGGGCGACTTGCGCAAAGACGGCCAGCAAAGCGTCAGCGCGGACTCGCTCCCCGCGAGTCAACAAACCGCATACCTGCACCGCGAGTCGAGCGGACGCGGCGGCAAGCCGGTGACTCTGGTGAAAAACTTGAAACTCTCGGCGGATGATCTAAAGTCTCTGGCGAAGAAACTCAAACAGGAATGCGGCACGGGCGGAACTGTCAAAAACGGCGTGATCGAAATTCAAGGGGAGCAACGCGAGAGAATCGCCGAGGTGTTGAAGGCGTTGGAATATAAGGTCAAGATTGCGGGAGGGTGAGGTTGATGAGCAGGTTTGCGGGCGGGCAGATTAGTAAATAGACAGTTGATGAAAAATTTCGACGCATCCAGAGACAAGCAGTATAATATTGCAAGATTGTAGAAAGGAGATTGACATGACTCTCAAAGTTTCTCAAATTACTGTGGATGAATTAAAAGAGCTGATTGGTGCGGCCGTGGAGCAAAAACTGGTTGAACTATTTGGCGACCCGGACGATGGGCTGGTGATGAACGACGCCTTGCATCAGCGCTTTTTGCAACAGAAGAAAGAAGTCGGCGAAGGCGAGCGTGGCGAGTTGTTGGATGATGTGATTGCACGGCTCGGCCTGACCTAAAAATGTATACGATTAGACTCTTGAAAATGGCGGGTAAGGATTTGGAGCGTTTGGACAAGCCAATCACAAAGCGTATCGTGGCACGCATACAATGGCTCGCAGAAAATATCGAGGACACCAGTCCCATCCCGCTTCAAGGCGATTTGGCGGGCCTGTATAAACTTCGTGAAGGGGATTATCGGATTGTTTACGAAATCATCCACAAAGAAAAAACCATCCTCGTGCACGGCATTGGTCATCGCCGAGAAGTCTATCGAAGGAAATGAAATCAGGCCTTCCTCGTTGCTTCTGGGTGGCCATCAGTTAGCGGGCTACGAGATCAACAAGCCTTGATGCCTTTCTTGCAAGTTATGCCCGTTCAATATCTTCGCTCAAAGTCGATCAAATGAGTCACAATCCGATGGAAACAATTTCCATGCTCTTCATACTCGCGGCATATCCGGCGCTCTACTTGTCCATAGGCCGGAATGCATGGCGAGGCCTACACGGCCAGACAACAATGACACACTTCGGGGTCAGGGGCGGGAGGATTGCTCAAGTCTACGGTGTGTTTTACATCCTTTTCCTCATAGGGATAACAGCAATGATTCCCAGAATCTGGGGGCTTCTGAAAGACCTGACCCTGCCGGAGCTTGTCAGTGCATTTAAGCTGAGATTCCCCGCAAGTCCTGGGTACGGCTTAATCTTTATTCTGATGGCGTTGGTATTTTTCCCGTTTGTATGGTGGGTCTTGAATAAAGCGCAAGCGAGAGATCCAAACTGAGCAAAGAAAATCCGCTTCAGCCTTTACTCAATCCCCGGCCTTATGACGACAATAGGAATACTCGTCACTGTTGGCGCGCCAATTTCTGTAGAGCTTGGTGTCCTATTAAGTTATCTGTATTTTTTGGTTTGGGCCGAAAAGGATTCACTACTCGGTGAAAATATTCAAAAGGCGGAAGAGCACACTGTAGTCTGAAAATCGAATTTTGAAATGTTGCCGCTTTAAGCCAAGGTTTTTTCTTCCCCTCCTCATCTCTGGTAAAATCCTCCTCATGGACCTCAAAACAAAACTCAACGACTCGCTCAAAGAAGCCATGAAGGCCAACGATGTCATGCGCAAAGACACATTGCGCATGGCCCTCGCCGCTGTCAAACAAATCGAAGTGGACAAACGCATCAGCCTCGACGACGGCGCAGTAATGGCCCTCCTGCAAAAGGAAATCAAGAATCGCCGCGAGGCGCTCGAAGAAGCCAAAAAAGCCGAACGCGCTGATCTCGCCTCCGCCAACGAAGCCGAGATTCTCATCCTTGAGGCCTTCCTACCCAAAGCCATGTCTGCGGACGAACTGCGCGAACTCGTCAACGCCGCCATCGCAGAGACGGGCGCGGCCTCAGTTAAAGACATGGGCAAAGTCATGAAGGTCGTTATCGAAAAAGCCGCTGGCCGCGCCGCCGGTGACGCCATCAGCGCCGCCGTGCGCGAGATTCTCAAATAACGTGGACAACCCCAGCGCGCCGCGTTTGACCGCGCGCCTTTCCGCCTTCCGGCTGATACTGCTGACCCTCGTCAGCGCGGCGGCCTTCGCGGCCCTGACATTGCCCGAAGTCCTGCGCTCGGCCCAGTCCCAACTCACCGCGGGTGACGTGGCCTCCCGCGATTATCGCTCCCCGACCAACATTACATTCGAAAGCGCCGCCCTCACCCAGCAACGCCGCGATGCCGCGGCGTCTGCTGTTCCACTCGTCTACTCGCCCCCCGATCCCTCCATCTTACGCGGACAAGTTGAATCCCTGCGCATCGCGCTGAATGTTGTCACACGCATACGCGCAGACTCGTCTGCCACGCTCGAGCAAAAACGCGCCGAGTTAATCTCGCGCGCCGAATTTCAACTCAGCGACGACTCGCTCACCAAACTGCTGACCATGTCAGGCACGCGCTATGACGTAGTGCAAGCCGAATCGCTGGCCCTGCTCGAAGAAACCATGCGCGCACCCATCCGCACCTTTGAAGTGGGCACCGCCCGCGTCAACCTGCCCGCACACATCAGCCTCGCGCTGGACGAAACGCAAGCCGCACTCGTCGTCGAGCTGGTGACGCCCTTCGTAACTGCGAACAGCCTCGAAAGTCCGGCATTGACCGAGGCCGCCCGCGAAGAGGCGCGAAAAAATATCTCGCCAGTCACCCGCTCTTTTCGGGCGAATGAAATCGTCGTGCGCGGCGGCCAAGTCATCGATGAAGTGGATATCGAAAGCCTGCAAGCGCTCGGCCTCATTCAAAGCGGCCCGCGCAATTTAGACCTCGTCGGCGCGGGCGCGGTGACAATCTTGTGCACAGTTTTTTCCGGCCTGTATTTTTATCGCCGCAAGAGACTCGGCTTTTTATATGAAGCGCGCAGTCTGCTGGTCATGGCGTTTTTGTTCATCATCTTTCTGCTTGGCGCGCGCTTCGTGGTGCCGGGCAATGTTTTGCTCCCCTACATTTATCCACTGCCCGCACTCGGACTTTTGCTGGCCGCGCTGTTTGGCATGGAGGCCGGCATCATCGTTTCGCTGGTGGTTTGCATTCTGGCCGCCTATGGATTCAGCGCGGACCTTCTGCCCTATTATCTTTTACCCTCGCTGTGTGGAGTTCTCGCCCTCGGGTCAGGGCGCCGCTTCGGCTCCTTCATTTTAGCGGGTGCCGCCATCTCGGGCGCGGCTCTGGCTGTATTGCTGGCCTACCGCATCCCCGTCGGCGCACCCGACTTATTAGGCGCGGCCCAACTCAGCGCCTCCGCCCTGCTCAACGGATTCCTCTCCGCTGGCGTGGCCCTGCTCGGGCAATATTTTGTTTCGCAATCACTCGGGCTCGCCACCGCGCTACATCTATTAGACATCTCGCGCCCCGATTACCCCCTGCTCCAACAATTTTTGCGCAACGCGCCCGGCACATATCAACATAGTTTGCAGGTTGCGAATCTCGCCGAACAAGCCGCCGAAGCCATCGGCGCAGACGCATTGTTGACTCGCGTCGGCGCGCTTTATCACGACGTGGGCAAATCGGCCAAAGCACCGTTCTTCATTGAGAATCAAGCCCCCGGCCAGATGAACACGCACCAAGACATGCTCCCTCAAGATGCCGCCGCCGCCATCATTCAACACGTCCACGATGGCATCACGCTCGCGCGCAAACATCGCCTGCCGCGCCGCATTGATGACTTCATCCTCGAACATCACGGAACAATGCTCACGCGCTATCAATACAATCAGGCGCTCGAAAAAGCAAACGGCGACGCCACACAAATAGACCTCGCCCTCTTCCGCTACCCAGGCCCGCGTCCGCGCTCACGCGAAACCGCCCTGCTCATGCTCGCCGACGGCGCCGAGGCCCGCGCCCGCGCCATGACGCCCAAAAACGAAGAAGAGCTTCGCGCCCTCGTGCGCGGCGTCATCGAACGCGCCCAACAAGAAGGCCAGCTCGACCACACCAGCCTGACCCTCAGCGATCTAAACACCATCATCGAATCGTTCATGTCCACATTGCGCGGCACCTATCACGCGCGCATCCAATACCCCGCCGCCGAACCCATGCTCGCCACAGAACCCATCGCCACCGCACCCAGAAAATGATTCACATCGAAACCACACTGCCTCTGCCCTTCGACGAGTCCCTGCTCGAACGCGCCGCCCTCGCCGCCCTCGCCCATCAATCAGCCCACGGCGACTTAACCCTCGTGCTGACCGACGACGCACAACTGCGCCAATTAAATAAAGACTACCGTGGACTCGACGCCCCCACCGACGTGCTCTCATTCCCCGCTTCAGAAACCGACCCCGAAACGGGTTCGCCCTACCTCGGCGACATCCTCCTTTCGATCCCCCGCGCCGACGAACAAGCCCGCGCCATCGGCCACCCCCTCGCCGACGAAGCCCAACTGCTCATCGTCCACGGCGTTTTACATTTGCTCGGTCACGACCACGCAGAAGCGCAAGAAAAAGATAAAATGTGGACTGCCCAGCATGAAATTTTAGAATCATTGGGCCTCGGCGGAATCATCATCCGTGAAGAATAGCCAGTGTTCAGTGACCAGTAATCAGTCTCTGGTCTCGGTACGCCGCAAAGTGCGCGGCTACCCTTCGATAAACTCAGGACACCGCTCGACCACCAAGTCTCCAGTCTCTAATCACTTAATTCTCGCATCCTCACTTACCAATTACCAATTATGTCCTCCTTCCTCCCCTCCCGCCTCACCTCCCTCCGCCACGCCCTGCGCGGACTGTGGCACGCCCTGCGCACCCAGCGCAACGCGTGGATTCACAGCGCCGTCAGCCTCGTGGTCGTCGGCCTCGGTATTTGGCTGACCCTCCCCGCGCGTGACTGGGCCGTGCTGATTCTCACCATCGCCATGGTCTTCACCGCTGAATTCATCAACACCGCCATCGAAGCCGTGGTAGATTTGGCGACATCCGAACATCACCCGCTCGCCAAAGTCAGCAAGGACGTGGGCGCGGCCGCGGTGCTCGTGCCCGCCGTCGCCGCGGTGTTGATCGGGCTGTTGATTCTCGGTCCGCCGTTGCTGGCGAAAATTTCCAGCTTGAGTCAGCCGCAAGCGCAGTCGAATCAATTGGCCTTCAAAGGCATGGAATTATATTCATGGCAAAATTCTGCGGGCGAGTGGCAATACATTTTGCTCCCGGGCACCAATCGCGGAAAAACATTTGAAGAAATTCAAGTCTCGCCGCTTGATTTGGACGGCATCAAAACCGCCCTCGCCGCGCTACCCGAAGGCGAATCCGTTTTTTGGACGAACAATGTTTTCGACACCGCATCCAATCAAACAATCAGCCTGCCCTTCCCGTCGCAAGCAATTGTCAACGAAATCAAAGACCTTGCCGGCTTACACAACATAAATTTATCCCTGCCCTAACAATTACCAATTACTGATCACTGATTACTGGAGTTCCCATGACTCTCTCATTCAAATTCGGCACCGTCGGTTCGCCCACAGGCACGCCAAAAAAACCCGGTGGCTCTGTCGGCGCGATTGAATTTAGCAAATCTATTGGCCTCGACGCGCTCGAACTCGGCTGGGTGCAATCGGTGCGCGTCGGTGAGGACACTTGCGCGCTAATCAAGGCACAGGCCGCCGAGCACGGAGTTTCTCTGAGCGTGCACGCGCCCTACTACATTAACCTGAACGCAGACGCGGACGAATGGCCCAAGTCGCGCAAACGTCTCATGGACGCGGCCCACTACGGCAATCTCGCCGGCGCGACCGACATCATCTTTCATCCCGGGTCTTACTTCGAACAACCTGCCGCCGAAGTGCTCAAGCTCGCCCTGCCGCGCCTGCAAGGGTGCGTGGACGAATTAAAGAAAGCTGGCAACCCGGTCAACTTGCGACCCGAGACGATGGGCAAAAGCGCCATGCTCGGCTCGTTTGAAGACACACTCGAAATGGCCAAGGCCATGAAGCAAGTGATTCCGTGCATAGACTTCGCCCACCTGCACGCCCGCCCAGGCGACGGGACGATGAACTCGCTCGCAGAGTGGAAAAAGATTCTCGGCGTGTATCAGTCCGCGCTGGGCAAGGATGCGCTCAAGCACCTGCACATCCATCTTTCGGGAATCGAGTACGGCCCCAAGGGCGAGAAGAATCACCTCACGCTGGCCGATTCAGATTTGAAGTTGAATCAACTCTTCGAAGCGCTGACAGAATTTGCCTGCGCCGGACGCATCCTATGCGAAAGCCCCATCATGGAAGAGGATGCGCTAAAGATGAAGAAAGCCTGGATGAAAGTGAGCGGGGAGAAATAATATAACGCGAAACCATGGTTTCGCGATTATGGAATCGGACAGCTTGCTGTCCGACATGCGGGAGCAAGCTCCCGCACTCCATAATTAATTCTAATGCACCGCAGACTTTGAAAATAAATTAATCACCAATATCCCCAGGATGATCAACAGAATCCCAAGCCCGCGCGCCCAATCCAGCGTTTCGTGCCAAAAGAGCATGCCTGCGATCACCGTCAACACAATGCCGATGCCGGACCACAGCGCATACGCGGTGCCGATGGGCATTACTTTCAAAGTCAGCGCAAGCAGGTAAAACGATATAGCATAGCCAATCACCACGACCACACTGGGAACTAACCTGGTGAATCCTTCTGAAAATTTTAGCGCGCTGGTGGCAATTACTTCACTCAAGACTGCAAAGAAAAATATCAGGGCGGTTTTCATAATGAATCCTCTGCAGCATTATAATCGGCCATAGCCGCTGAGCTGGCGCACAACCCGCAAACGGGGGTTTGACCGCCACGCACGGCGCGGCCTTCGGATATAATTTCGACGCACGTTATTCAAGTTTAAAAGGACAACACACATGGGCGCAAAAAATTTGTTCGGATTGGGCAAGAAGGATTCAAACCCCGAGCAGGCCGCGCCAGCGGACCCTGCCGCTCAGGCCGCGCCCAAAGCGGGTACGCCCGCTTTAGTGGAGGCCGAACACGCGCTGGAGAAAGTAAAGGAAGCTGTCGCGCAGGCAACGGCAATTGTCGCTGAATCCGCAACAAAGTCCGCGCCGTTGCGGCCTGTCGTCTTGCCGCATGCTTTTGTCATCATGCCCTTCGGAAAAAAGAAAGGCGCAGATGGGCAGGTCTTCGACTTCAACGCAATCTATAACGATCTGATCAAGCCCTCGCTGATTATGGCGGGCTTTGAACCGTTCCGCGCTGACGAGGAAACCAAAAGCGGCGACATCCTGACCGACATGTTCCAGGAATTATTGCTGGCCGACCTGGCCCTGGTAGACATGAGCATTGACAACGCCAACGTTTTTTATGAACTCGGCATCCGCCATGCGTTTCGCAAACGTGGCATCGTCCACATTCAAGCGGGCCGCGCTTACATGCCTTTTGATGTGTTCAACGTGCGCACCATCCCCTACCATATCGCCCCCGAGGGCGTGCCCGACCCGTTGTTTCTTGGCAAAGATTGCGTGACCATCGCGCGCGTGGCACGCGATACCTGGGCCTCAGACAGCGAGTCTGTGCACAGCCCTGTGTTCAACTTGCTGACCGGCCTGCAGGAACCTGACCGCAAAACATTGCGCACGCCGCTGGCCACGGGCTTCTGGCGCGAATATAACGATTGGAAAGAACGCGTTGCGATTGCCCAGCGCCGCAAACGCATCGGTGATATTTTGTTGCTCACCGAAGAGATTCGCAACCCGCTGATCAAAGAGGAAGCCATCAACGAAGCCGGCAAGGCCATGGAAAATCTGGGCCTCAACGAACTGGCCCTCGACCAGTTCCGCCGTGGCATCGAACTCAACCCGGGCAATCTCGAATTTCGACGCAAGGAATCCTTCCACCTCAATCGCCTGGGCCGCGTAGACGAGGCCATCGTCAAACTCGAAAGCCTGCTCACTGACGCGCCAGACGATCAGGAGGCCATGGCTTACCTCGGGCGTATCTACAAAGAAATGTGGCTCGACTCATGGAAAGACCTGCCCGATAAAAAATTGCGTTTGAAGACCGCCTTTGAAACTTATCACTGGTTACTGAAGAGCGCCACCACCTACCTGCGCGCGTATCGCACAAATTTACATGAGTACTACCCGGGCGTGAACGCGCTGACCCTGGCCACCATCCTGATTCAACTGGCGCAGAAATTCGAAAATCCGCAGGATCGTGATCCTGAGATTGCCCGGCTGGTCGAAATCATGGACGAACTGCGCGGCTCGCTGATCTTCGCCCTCGAAACAAAAGCCGAAGACGACAACGCCGAATACTGGACGCTGGTCTCGCTGGCCGAACTGCGCGTGCTGACCGCCAAAAAAGTGGAGGGCGTGGTGCGCGCCTACCGCAAAGCGCTGACCGCCTCGCGGCGTAATCAATTCTTCCTGCAATCCTCAATCAAGCAACTCGAGATTTTGCACGGCCTCGATATGCGCACCGAATTTGTGACCGCTGGCATGCAAGTGCTAAATGAAGAACTGGCGCGCATTCAAGCAGATGAAAAACAAGTCAAGTCACCCGCCGCCAGCGCCCTTGAATCACCGCGCAAGAAAAGACGTTCCTCAAAAAGCCCGGCGGATGTCTTCCTGTTCACCGGCTACATGGTGGACTATGCGGGCAAGGAAATCTCCAACTTCCCCAAAGAACGCGAAGCCGAAGTGCGCGCCGACATTGCCAAGCGCCTCGACAAACTTAACGCCGGCTCTGAAGACCTGGCTTTCGTGGCTGGTCTCTCCGCCGGAAGCGAGCTGATCTTCGCCGAGTTGTGCGCTGAGCGCGGCATTCATTTGGAGGTACACCTGCCTCTGCCCGAGGCCGCTTACGTGCCCGAATTCGTCTCGCCTGGCGGTGAGGAGTGGGTCGAGCGCTTCTACAAGATTCGCTCCAACCCCTTTGTTGAAGAAGTCTATCAGTCCGATACCATCGGTCCACCTGCCGAGGGCATGGACCCCTATCGGCGCAACAACCGCTGGGCCTTGTACTCCGCGATGTTACGCGGCAAAGACCGCCTGCACCTCATCGCGCTGTGGGACGGTAAAGCCGGCCGCCCGCGTGACCGCGACGCGCAGTTGGTGCGCAACATGGTCAACCTCGTCCGCGACACCGGCGGAAAAGTGGAACACATCAATTCTGCAAAATTCTCGCACACAGGTTACGACGCGCTCGAAGACCTGCTCGGTGATTATTCCTCGCTGGTGCGTTCGTCGGCCACGAAAAAACAGACGGTGGCAAAACGCGTCCCGAAGAGCAACCCGCAATAAGCGCGACAATGACCCGTTGAAATCTGATTCAGCGGGTCGTTTTTTTTCTCCAGTAAACTGAACATGCCGCAGATTAGGCGGCAACCAGTCTGCTATAATGACTCTGTGACGTCCACCCGACTCCTTTTCCGCGTCCACGCCATTCAGCGCATGTTTGAGCGGCGCATCACGGAAGAAAACGTGAAGCGCGTTCTGCAAGCGGGCGAAGTAATCGAGGATTATTCCGACGAGATGCCCAACGCGGGCGGAGTGATGTTGGGCAAACGAGGCAGACGTCCGTTGCATGTGGTCATGTCGGAAAATTCGCGCGAGAATGAAGTGGTCATCATCACCGTGTACGAGCCTGACCCGGCGCAGTGGAATTCAGATTTCAAGACCAGGAAACGATGATATGCCTGATCTGCAACGAAGCAGAGACGCTTGAGGGCCGCACCTCCGTCGTGCTTGAACGAGACGAAGTTGCGCTGACCTTCCATAACGTGCCGGCGCGCATCTGTCCGCACTGCGGCGAGGCCTACGCAGATGAAGCTGTGACGGCCAACCTGCTCTGGCAAGCCGAGTCACTGGCTCTGGCCGGCGCTAAATTTGAAACGCTCGAATATACAAGCATCGAAACACAACCCACCTCCCCACCCGAAAGGAACTTACATTGGCAAAAGTAAACTATCAATACGAAAAACGTCAAAAAGAAATTCAGAAGAAGCGCAAGAAAGACCAGAAGGAAAAGGAAAAGCAAAACAAGAAAGGCATGCCTGCGCAGGTAACCCCCGCCATGCCCGTAAAGCCTTCAACGGACGCTCCGGCCAAACTTGTGGAAAATTAGTTTTGACCCAAAAAGAGACCAGCCTACTTACGGCTGGTCTCTTTTTGATTTTTTACGAATCGGAAAGCCGAGGCGGGCTAGCTTTTCACGAAATTTACAACCTGTTCCTGAATCTCTTTTGATTGCAATGCACCTCTGTGACCCAATCCGCTGGTCTCGATATATTGCGCGCTTTTCCAGGCTTTGGCGATAGCACGGCTATCGTCTACGGGCGTGACGTTATCGGCGGCGTCATGGAACATCAAGGCCGGGATGTTTATTTGCGCGGCCATCGTCTCGTTGGCAATTGCGCTCAGCACAGCCGGGTCAAAATTCTCATAGAGCATGGCGCGTAAACCTTCGATCACCACATCCGGTAAATTAGCAAGCGTCTGAAAGCGCGGCAAAGAATCAAGCAGGCGGTTGAAGGCTCCGAAATAAACAAGCTTTTTCGGCGGGGGAAGTTTCAAACTTACCAGCGCATAAGATGTAATCAGCGTTCCGAAGGAATGAGCAAGGATGGCGTCAAATTGTCCTTCGCGCTGTGCGATCAAATTCATCGTGGGGGCAATCTCGAGGACGCTCGTCGTGGTCCCGTCTGATTCGCCATGCGCGGGCTGGTCGTAGGTCACGGCGCGAAAACCGGCAGAAAGCAAAGGCTCCACAAAGCCGGTCATTTGGGTGCGCGCGCCGCCCCAGCCATGCATCAACAAAACGGAAGGGGCATTTTGATCGCCCCAAGTGGTGACGGCCAGCTCGCCAGCCAGATAAGGGATGCGGTAATTCGTCCCACGTGCTACGATGGCCTGATCTTCAGGCTTCGACTCATGTTTGGTGGGGGTAAAGAAAGCGCGGTAAACTTTTTTCACAATGGCCTGGGTTTGGTTAATCGGTGTTGTCATGTATTCTCCTTGTTGATAACTTACTTAGTAGTAAGTTTGGGCGGCAAAAAAAATTATCAGGCAAGCAAGTCTTGTTTGTTTTGTTCCACAACAGCATGGAATTTTCTGGTGCCCATGGCCCGCGCCATTTGCAGTGCACCCTGTAAGCTGGACAGAATCAACGCGGCCTTATCGGCTGGCTCACCATTGAAGCGGAATGCACCTGAGTCTCTGCCTTCGCTCAGCGTGTCGTGAAGCCAGGTCAGTAATTCTCTGGTCAGCGCACGGGTTTGTTCGCGCAATGCCTCAGGCAGGGATGTAAATTCAGTTTCTAAAGAACCTGCCAGACAGATCTTGCCTTTGTCGGCGCGCATGTTGGTGTAGATGGCGAGGAACCAATCCAGCTTTTGCGCTGGCGCGAGGTCTTTTATGCGCGCGTTGTTGATCCACAAATTAAATCGGTCACGGTAGCGTTGGATAATCGCGCAACCCAGGGCATCTTTGGTCGAGAAGTGATAATGGACGGCGGCGTTCTTCACGCCCAACTCGCTGGCTATATGTGCATAACTAAAGCCGTTGTAGCCCCGCTCTTGCAAAAGGGACTCGGCCAAATCGAGAATCACGCGCTGGGTGTTTGTACTTCTCGCCATCCACCCGATATTACTTACTAGTTAGTAAGTTGTCAAGGTCTTAAAACCAGGAGCACACCTGCTCCCTACTGCATTATTTTTTATCCCCGTCCATCCACTTGGCAAGCGCGTTGCGCCGCGCGGCAACAGAGTTCATGTCTTCATCGCCCGCGCTGAGGCGCAACAATGTGCCGCTGTGCTGGCGCAACAAATTGAACAGGCGCGGAATATACAGCCACGACACGCGCCATGAATTTGCGTCAAACTGATTAATCTGCGCCAGTTTTTCGCGCGGAATGAAAACAGCTTGAAACAATTTAACGATTTTATTTTTGAGCCCGCGTTCCTGGGCGAAGGCGGAGATATTATCGCTGACCGGGTCGTGGCCGGTGGTTTCGGTACTGAAGAGTTGACCGATGGCGACCGCGAGCATCGCGTCTCGGTCGGGGTGGGCGGATAAAGCTGTCAGCGTTGAGTCAGGCACGTTGGCGCTGACCAGCGTCCGCGCGGTGGCGAGCGCGAGGTAGATGATGCGCGACCAGCCCCAGCGCTGAGTCCGCTCGAGGAGGGAGTTCCAATTTAATTCCGCTGCATAAAAATCAATGGCCCAGGCGATGTCGCAGATGGCGCGCAGTCCGCCGTAGCCGAAGCGATGCGTGTGCGCGATGTGTTTGCACAGATAAAGCAGGTTGTCTTCGGCGCTGAGGGCGTGGACATTTGCCTTAACCAGTTTAACGGGGACACTGCGCTCAATCACATCTTGCGGCGTGTCGTCATCGAGCATGATCGTCCAATGCAATTCAATGATGATGCCCGTGGACGAAACGAGCGGCGCGATGTGTCCGCCTTTGTTGAGGCTCAGCGCTTTCTCGCCGTGGACGGTGTAGCCGAGTTGGTCAACGAGCAGACGATAGGCTGATTCGATGCGGCCATTGGGAATCAAAATGTCAATGTCACTCATGCGCCGAATGCCGATATTTTTATAAACCTTGTCGGCGAGAAACAAACCTTTGAGGGCAATGATTTTTATGTTGTGCGGGCTGAGCGTTTGCGAAATTTTTTCAAGCTCTGAATACAGCCCCAGATTCGTTACAGAGTTTTGCATGAGTTGCGCTGACCAGCGTTTGGCCTGACGCGGCGGGGCAAATTTAATTAAATCTTTTTTGCGCAGTTGATGCACGAGCAATGTGTCTACGCGGTGCAACACAGCCAACTTGTACAAGTCTGCCCATTCTTGTGCAGAGGCGGGCAGGTGCTCAATTTTTTCGGCGCGCATGTTGAGCAATTGCAACAGCAGACTTTGCGTAGCGAGCGTTGCGTTATCCAAAGATAGCCACCACGCCGAAACGACTGCGAATTTTTCCGCCGGTCACATAGAATGGACCGCAACGGAGCCAGGCGTGCGCTTCCATTTCGTCGCGCTTGTTCACTTTGAAAGCCGCGCCCATGTATAACGTGCTGTGAATGCCGCGGCGATGCAAGAGATATTTTGCCGAAACGGCCTGCGGATAACAGTTACTCTTCCACGGTGTATAACGACTGGCCGAATCAATTGCCCAGGCCACGCGGCGCGCCTCGGCAAGATGAGACTCGCTTTCCTGGGCTTGACTCTCAACTCGTGTGGGGCCGAGATAGCGCGCAATGCGCTCGAACGAAACGGTGAGGATGATGAAGCGCGACAGGCCCAACAGAATGTAGGCTTTTACAAACAGCCACTTATCGCGCAAAGGCTTGCGCAAAAAATGGCGCAAGCGCACGAGGTGACGTTGTGTGCGGGGGGAGAGTTTCATGAAGTTGGATAGTGAGATAGTTTAATAGTTCGATAGTTGGGCGCTTACAAATGATGGG
>VFKQ01000334.1 GCA_009885445.1 Anaerolineaceae bacterium
AATTCTGGACGGGGAGGCGGGTGCCGGCCTCGAGTCGATTCATCACGCCCTCGACGGTGGCGCCGACTCGCGCGCGCTCGCCCGTCAAATAGTAGATTACATGCGCGGGCTGATGCTGATTCAAATGGGCAATGAGACTCAGGTGGAGACGACGAAAGACATCAAGAAAAAGATGACCGAGCACGCCTCGGCGTTTACGCCCGCTGAAGTTTTGCGCATGATGCGTCTCTTCAATGAAGCGGCCATGGACTCGCGCGGCGGTTGGCAACCCTCGCTGGCTTTGGAGCTGGCTTTTGCTGAGGCGCTCGAAGCGCCGGTTGAGTCTGTGCCGACGAATGTCTCTACGCCGAGGGCGGGCGTGAAAACGTCAGCGGCGAAAACGGTGAGAGCGCCCGAGCCGCAAACAGCGCGGACGGATGCGAGCGGGAATCCGCCCAGTGTTGAGGCGGCGGAAGTCATCAAAGTTTGGAAGCAGATTCAATCCGCAGTGAAGGGTGAGTCCGCGAATCTGGCCGCTCTGCTGGCTTCCGTCCGCTCGATTGATGTGCAGGGGAATATGTTGGTGTTGGGTTTTGCCAGCGATGTGCTGATGTCGAAGATGAAACCAGATGAAGTTGAGCGCACGCGCAAAGCGGTGAATGATGCGCTGGGCGTGTCGCTGGATGTGCGCTGTGAAGTGTCGAACGCGAAGGGCAAAGTGCCGCCGCATCTTCCGCAGGATGGCATGGTGGCGACGGCGATCCATCAGGGTGGCGAGATTGTGGATGTGCAGGAGTAGTCTCATTCGTACACGAATTGCGCGGATTCCACGGAGTTTCACGGATTTTTTTAATTTGTTTTCTTGGGAGTCGTCACGATGCTGCCAAAATACGCAGGTAAACTGAAAACTTTTGAAGGGAAGCACTCTGAGCTGAGTGAGAAAATCATCGCGGTGTTTTTTGCCGTACATAATGAGCTTGGATATGGTTTTAGCGAGAAGGTTTATCAGAAGGCCTATGGAATTGCGTTGCATGAAAAAGGAATTAAGGTTGATGAGCAGGTTCCAATCAAAGTGTACTTTCACGGTCAACTGGTCGGTGAGTTTTTTGCCGATATGGTCGTCAACGATTTGATTTTGCTCGAATTGAAATCCGCTAGCGCCATCATTGAGGAATACGAAGCGCAATTGCTCAACTATCTCAAAGCGACTGAGATTGAAGTTGGTTACGTGTTGAATTTTGGCAAATCTGCAAGTTTCAAACGTAAAATCCTTGACAATGAGCGCAAAGGTTCTTTGCGTGTGATGAAAAAATAAATATCCGTGCTCATCTGTGTAACCCGTGAAATCCGTGTACCGGGTTTTCTAAATTAAAAGGAGAAATTATGGCAAAAGGATTCAATCGTCCGACTGGCGGAATGGGTGGGGGGCAGGCTGGTATGATGGCGCAGATTCAGCGCCTGCAAAAGCAAATGGAAGAGGCGCAGGCGCAACTCGCCGCGGAGACTGTCACCGCGAGCGCGGGAGGCGGCGCTATTAAGGTCACTATGACTGGTGACCAGAAGTGCAAAGCGGTCGAGATTAACCCCGAACTGCTAAAGGACGCGGACGCAGAAATGCTACAAGACCTGGTCTTGTCTGTGGTCAACATGGCGCTGGATCAATCGCGCGAACTCGCGGCGCAGAAGATGGGTCCGCTGGCGGGTGGGCTTCCTTTCTAGAGAATGGAGATTAGAGAGCAGAGAATAGTTACTGCTCTCTAATTATCTGCTCTCTATTTCCTTCCTATGCTTCTTCCTGAACCCATCCAAAATTTGATCAATGCGCTCGAACGTTTGCCGGGCATCGGACCCAAGTCCGCTTCGCGGCTGGCGTTTTATTTTTTGCGCGCCGACGAGTCGCTTTCGGCTGAGTTGGCTGAGTCGCTGACGGGATTGAAAGATAAAATTGCTTTTTGCTCTGAGTGTTTTAATATCACTGACGCGGGCCGTCAACGTTGTGAGATTTGCGAGAACCCGAAACGCGATGCATCTATTATTTGTGTTTTGGAAGATGCCTTGGATGTGTTGGCGCTCGAACGCATCGGCGCGTTTCAGGGAAAGTATCATGTTTTGCAAGGCGTGTTGAATCCGATTGAGGGAATTGGCCCGGATGATTTGAAGATTCGCCCGCTGGTTGAGCGCGTTGCGCGGGGCGGGGTGCGCGAAGTGATTTTGGCGACGAACCCAAGTATGGAAGGGGACGCGACGGCGCTGTATATTGGTCAACGTTTGGCAGCATTGGGGGTTTCGGTGACACGTCTTGCACGCGGTTTGCCGATGGGCGGCGACTTGGAGTATGCAGATCAGAGTACGTTGTTGCGCGCATTGCAAGGCCGACAGGAGATGAGCTGAATCGGACTGAATCCGTTTCAAAGTCCAGCAAGATGCGGGCGATTTTTTAAGGTTGAAATGGTCATTAAGTGCTGATTAATCCTTGACAAAGTATTGGAAAGGCATATAATCACGGTTCGCCAGTGAAACACAAACAGATCTAGTCCCCCAGACAGATCGTTGACAACTGAGAAGAAGTCTCAAGTCAGAGACACAAGCCTGATGGATTGCAGTCTGACGAGCCGATGTAGAAAAATACATCGGCGCTTTCGTCTGTATGAGACTTTTTGAACTTGGCGGAGCACCTTAACAACTGAAAAGTGACAGGAAGACAACAAATGTGAAGACAATGAACAGTTAATTTCTTTCCGACCTATTCATCCTTCGGGATGTTTTTACGGAGAGTTTGATCCTGGCTCAGGATGAACGCTGGCGGCGTGCTTAACACATGCAAGTCGCGCGAGAACTATTAGCTTGCTAGTAGGGACAGCGGCGAATGGGTGAGT
>VFKQ01000336.1 GCA_009885445.1 Anaerolineaceae bacterium
CTGATACCCTTACACTCTTAAAATTGGGACGCGGATGAACGCTGAAAACGCTGATTCTGACCAATTTCTACGGCAAATGTACCTGAGAAATCCGCGTTTGCCCGCGTTTTTCAGCGTCCAAAAATCAAAGTGTAAGAGTATCAGACGTATGGCATCCGAATTTTTTGACGCGATACGCGACGGCAACCGCGAGCAGGTGGAGCATTTTCTGCGTCTTGACTCTGAACTGATTCATGCGCAGGAAAATGGCCCGAGTCCCATTCTGGTGGCGGCGTATCATATGGAACCCGCGCTGGCAGATTTTCTGGCTGAGAAGACGATGGCTCTCAATATATTTGAAGCCGCGGCGATTGGCCGAACGACTCACCTCGTGCGCTTGCTGGCGCGTCAGCCAGATTTAGTCAACGCTTATGCAGATGACGGCTTTCAACCGCTTGGCCTGGCTTGTTTTTTTGGTCATGCCGAAGCGGCGGAATATTTGGTGCGCGCTGGCGCGACAGTAAATAGCGCCTCAAAGAATGATTTACACGTGGTGCCGTTGCAATCTGCGGCGGCGGGGCGGCACGCGTCGATTGTAAAAATGCTTTTGAAAGCCGGCGCCCAGCCCACGGTCCGCGAGAGAGGCGGGTTTACTCCTCTCCACGCGGCGGCGGAGCACGGAGACGTCGAAATCCTGCAGATGTTGATTTTTGCGGGAGCAGATCTGCAGTCGAAAAGTGATAATGGGTTGTTGCCCGTGGACATTGCCGAGGCCGGCGGTCATACGCAGGCAGTGGCGCTATTAAAGAACGAGATTACCAAGCGCTTCCGCGCATCTTCCGGCTAATTTTGGGGGCCTTACGATTCTGTTGAGAGCCTGTCATTATCCATATGTTTCTTTTGTATGATAATATTCGCTCAACAAGACCCGCCCGGATAAGAAAAAACGGGCGACCCGTTTTGAATCCCACCCGCTACTAATTCAATAGAAAACACATCCATGACAATACGGTCAGTCGTTAGCGACGAGCATCTGATTCAGCGTTACAAACAAGGTGACCTGGAAGCATTTGAAGCGCTATATCAAAAATACCTGCCGGTTGTGTATAAGCGAGTCCGCTTTGTTGTGCCTGAGCGCGATATTGAGGATGTTACGCAGGAAGTGTTTATCGGTGTGCTGAAATCTCTGCAATCGTTTCGCGGAGATTCGCAATTCAGCACCTGGTTGCGCACCTTAACAAATTATAAAGTCGCTGAATTTTATCGAAAACGAACCCGCAAGCAGGACCCGCGTGAGGCGCCTCTGGTCGAAGCGGAACTGCTCCCTGCGGAGGATGGCTTGCACGTGGAAGATCGTGTTGCCTTGAATAAAGCGCTGGCTGAACTAACCGACAAATATCGGGAGGTGATTGTCTTGCGCTTTGCTGATGGCATGTCTTTTGAGGAGATGGCCCAGACTCTGGGGTCTAACCTGGAAGCAACTAAATCGCTTTTCCGTCGTGCACTGGCCGCCCTTCGCAAGAATTTGGAACCCAATTTATGATCAATTCCAACCTCCCCCTCAATCAGGACGATTGGCTGGCTGATTTTGCTGACCAGGTAATGGCCGGCAGGCTGGCTGATATGTCTGCGGCTGGCGCGGATGATGAGATGCAAGCGCTCGCGAATGTGGTTTTGCGACTCAAAAATGCCTTCCCGCCCGAGGAACTCGATGCCGCTACAGTAAAGCGCATGCAGAGGGAGACGTTGACGAGGTGGCGTAAAGAACAGCAGACCGCAAAAAAATCATGGACAAATATCTTCCATCTCGACTGGCTGGTGGCCCCCAACGGCCGCAGTCAGATTGGCTGGTCGCTGACTGTGATTGCGCTCGCTGGCCTCTTCATCCTAATCCTGCCGGTTCTAACATCAGGTAGCAATAACAACATCATAGGCACTGCCGGTTTGCAGTTGCGCGGGGTGATTCCCTGGGTCATTCCGCTGGCTGTCATTCTGGTCATGGCCTGGTTGTTGCGTCGTAAATAGTTTATACCCCCATAAGGAGGCCGTACGTTTGAAGATTAGTAGATTCACCTCTGATGGAAAACAAATCCCTTCCCAACCCCCAAAAGGAGAAACAATGAATAGTATCAAACGCAAGACAGATTGGCGAAGATCGCTCTTTGCCCTCGTGACAGTTTTTGCTGTCCTTTCGCTGTTATTGGCGGCCTGCGCGCCGGCAGATGGATTGGCTGGCGCTGGCGGTGGTAATAACGGCAATAACAATGGCAATGGTGGCGGTAACAGCAATGGCAACGCCGGCGGAAACGGTAATGCCAATAGCAATGGCAACGCCGGCGGAAACGGTAATGCCAATAGCAATGACAACACCGGCGGTAATGCCAATAGCAATGGTAACGCCGGCGGAAACGGTAACAGCAATAGCAATAGCAACGGCAATAGCAACGGCAATGGTGGCGGTAACGGCACCGGCACCGGCGGCGGCCATACTCCCATCACTATTTGTCACGCGACAGGTAGCTCGACAAACCCCTATGTGGTCATCACCGTTGATGATGATGGTGTTTACTCGGGCCACATTTATCATTCGGGCGATATCATCCCCGCTCCGGCAGAGGGTTGCCCCAAAGATATTAGCGTAACCTCCACTCCCGGTGGGCCTCCAGGCCACGGACATGATCCGGTGACACTTTGTCACCGCACCGGCAGCGCCAAGAACCCCTACGTGATCATCACGGTGGACGATGACGGCGCGTACTCCGGCCATGCTGATCACTCGGGCGATATCATCCCCGCTCCCGCGGATGGAATTTGCGCTACAACAGTTGAGTACACGCCCACGCCCACGGCTGGCCCAAGCCCGACGCCCGGCCCAAGCGCGACGCCTGGCCCGAGCGCGACTCCTGGCCCGAGCGCCACGCCCACGGAGCCTCCGACTCCCACACTTCCTCCTCCTCCAATCACTTTTGTGAACCCTGCTCCTGCTCCGCTTGCCTCCTGCCCGCAGTGGATCGTCTTCCACTCCTTCCGCAATGGCAATCTGGAACTCTTCCGCCTCGATGGCACCGAAGGAGCGGATGGCGCCAAGGTGATTAACCTTTCCAATAGCTTTGCAACCGACTCGCGCCCGAGCCGCTCTGCGGACAATGCCTGGGTCGTCTTCCAGAGCAATCGCAATGGCAATGTTGAACTCTACTTGGCAGACAGTGATGGCAGCTCACAGACCCGCCTGACCACAAGCAAGTCCAACAACGTTAATGCCATGTTCGGGCCTGACAACGAGAACATCGTCTATCAAAGCGACCGCAATGGTAACTGGGACCTCTTCCTAGTCAACGCGACCACCGGTCAAGAAATCCAGCTGACCACCAGCACGGGCGATGATGCCAATGCTTACTGGTCACCGGACAAGGATTGGCTGGTCTTCCAAAGCAATCGCTCCGGCTCGTGGAACGCTTACATTCTGAATCTTTCCACAGGCACTGAATATCAGGTCACCTCGTTTGCTGAAGACGTGCTCTTCCCATCCTGGTCGCCAAACGGCAAGCAGATTTCCTTCCTGACTAACCTGAGCGGCACATTGGACCTCTTCGTAACCGACTTGAGCGGCGGCAAGATGACGCAAGTCAGCCGCGGCACCGGCAATGCCGGCAACTCTTCATGGTCGCCGGATGGTTACCGCATTGCTTATCAGATGGGTAACGCCAGCAACACCGACGTCTACACCTTCGACCTGGCTAGCAATACGGAATATCGGCTGACCAACTTCAACGGCCCCGACTCGGCTCCGAGCTGGAATTGCGGCGGCACCGCTATCTCCTTCACCTCCAGCCGCGACGGCAACCTGAACTTGTTCAGCGTCCCCTGGACGGGCGGTGATCAAACCAACATGACCACCGACCCGGCTTCAGATAAGTGGTCCGAATGGTCGCCCTCGAAAGAACCGGGCTCCCGCGGCTACTAATCTGCGCTAAGTAACAAATTGAGGCGGCAACGGAATATCCGTTGCCGCCTCGCTCCATTTTTCGGTTGCGGTTCAATTGTAAATAAGGTATGATTTTCTCCATGACTACGACCATTGCCTTGCTGGTTGCAATCGCCATACCCGCAATCTATCTTGTGGCGATATACAAGTATGATTTTTATCAAACCGGCAACTTGCGCGTGGTGATGGCTTGTTTCTTGTGGGGCATTGGCGCTTATTACATCGCGGTGCAGGTGAATACTGCATTTGTGAATTCACAACTCGTCAGCAGAGACAGCATGGTGCGCTTCACGGCCCCCATCGCAGAGGAAATTCTCAAAGGCGCCATCCTGATTTATTTGATTCGGCGCGCCGACTTCACTTATTTTGTCGACGGAGCCATTTACGGCTTTACGGCGGGAATTGGTTTTGCCATCATTGAAAATTTTGAATACATATTCTCCCACCCAGCCAGCGCAGTGGCACTGGCCGTGGCGCGCGTTTTTTCAACCAACTTAATTCACGCCACCGCCAGCGGCATCATCGGCATTGCGCTCGGCTTCTCGCGTTTTGATCGCGCCGGCTCGTCGCGCCGCTGGTTAATTGTGATTGGCAGTGCGCTGATTGCCATGAGCCTGCACACGGTCTTCAATAACATCGTCTCGGATGGCGCGCCGA
>VFKQ01000053.1 GCA_009885445.1 Anaerolineaceae bacterium
ACCCGCCGAGCAAAAGGCCAAGGACAAAAAACACGACCACAAGTTGCTTGAAAAGCCTCATAGTTGTTGCGCCTCCGCAGGTTCAACCGATTGTGCGCCAACTGATTTCATGGCGTCTATAAATTTCTTTTGCGCATTAGCCGGGCACGAAAACAGGATGGCGATCTTGCCATCGCTGATGGCGCTCACATAGTGCAAAGGCCGATAGTTTGGGAAAAAGCTATCCAGAAAAACGCCCAGGAAAGTGGAGAGCAACATGCCCAACATGGTCATCTCAAAGATGACGATGAAGACGAGCGGCCCGTGAAAGAGTGGTTGCCCGCCAACGCTGACGGGATAAAGAGTGGGGGTGCCGTACATCAAAAAGATGCCGAAGAGGAAACCGAGAATGGATCCGCCCAGCGCGAGGCGCGGCACGTTCGTCCAGTGGTTGTCGCGGCCGAGCATGGCCGCGTTGAGCGGCACACCGGAGATAATGTTCATTTCGCCTTCGGCGAGGCCCAGGTCACGTAAACGCTCGACGGCGGTCGCGGCCGGTTCAAGGTCCGCAAAGAGCGCGAGCAGGGTGTTCTTAGATTCTTCCATGGTTAAAAATCCTATTCGAGTTCCGCGACAACGACCACGGTCTCGCGTCCAATTTGTTTGACAGAGTGCGCCATGTGGCCCTCTTCCACTTCCCAAACGGGGATGAGCGGAATCAGGCGCGAGGCGGCCATGTAGATGAGAATAAAGAAAGCCAGTGTGCCGATGCCCATCGGAATTTCGATACCAGGCTCGTACAAACGCCAGGTGAAAGGCATGCGATTGATGGTCAGCGAGATGGGGATGATGATGTAACGCTCGAACCACATGCCCACGTTAATGCCGAGGCCGACCGCGAAGGTGACCCAGGGATTGGAACGCCATTTGGAATTCCATAGCACAGCCCAGGGGATGGCGATATTGACGATCAGCATGGCGAACCACATCCAGCCCATCGGGCCGGCTTCGTGCCAGTGCAAAAGTTGCTGAGTCCATTTGTCGCCGCCATACCATTGCACCATGTAATCGTTGAAGAAGAAGTAAGCCCAGCCCATCGAGATGAGCAACATGAGCTGACCCAGCGCATTAAAGTGTTCGGGGCGAATGAAATATTTCATGTGCTTCATCGTGGCGCGGACCACGGCCAGCACCATCGCCACCGCGCCCATGCCCGAGTGCAACGCGCCGATGATGAAGTACGGGCCAAAGATGGTCGAGCTCCAACCCGGGCGGGTGGCCGCGGCAAAGTCCCACGACACGATGGTATGCACCGAGAACATGACCGGAATGATGGCCCAGGCGAAGATGGTCATGGCGGTGCGCAGATGAGTCCACTCGCCCTCTGTGCCGCGAAAGCCAAACGCGCCGATGCGATAGAAAATTTTGCGCCAGCCGGTGGAGCGGTCGCGCGCCATGGCCATATCCGGGATGAGCGGCAAAATCAAATACATGGTGCTCGAAAGCAAATAAGTGGTGATAGCCAGCAAGTCCCACGAAAGCGGCGAGTGGAAGTTCGGCCACAGTCCGCGCTGATTGGGGAAAGGCAACAACCAATAGGCCAGCCACACGCGACCCAAATGCATGAAGATGCTAAAACCGGCTTGCACCAGCCCAAAGGTGGTCATCAACTCCGCCGCGCGCGTAAATGGACGGCGAAACTCTGCACGGAAAACGCGTAACACCGCCGAAATAAATGTACCCGCATGACTGATGCCGATCCAGAACACGGTGTTAACCAGGAAGATGCCCCAGTAAGACGGACGGTTGACGCCCGCCAGACCCATGCCTTCAAGAATTAGACGACCCCATGAGAAGAAAATTCCATAGGCCACGATGACTGAAAGGATGGCAAACACCACCCAGAATTTCCACGAAGTGGTCATCATCGATTCCATGACCATGTCGTTCATTTGCCCGCGCGGCAAAGGGTCGAGCATCAAGTGCTCTTTGCGCAGATGCTCCAGGTGCTCGGCGCGCTGTTCTTCGCGCGATTTCACATGCGGCAATGCTCTAACTGTTTCGGCCATGGATGCCTCCCTTTAGATACGTGACGCGCGACTGTGTGCCGAGTTCTTCCAACTGATGATAACCACGGTCACTGTGACCGAGTTGCACCACCATGCTCTCTTCATGATCCAATCGGCCAAAGGTGATCGCGCTGGCCGGGCAGGCTTGCGCGCAAGCGGGAGCGAATTCGCCATCGGCGATCTCGCGGCCCTCCGATTTTGCAGTATCTTCAGCGCGGTGAATGCGCTGGATGCAGAATGTGCATTTCTCCATGATTCCGCGCCGGCGCACGGTCACGTCGGGATTAAATTGGTTGTGCAAAGGCCAGACCAGCGTTGAAGTACCGTCCGCTGATTTAACTTCATTCGCGTGGAAGGGATCCAACGCATAATCGCGCCAGTTAAATGAACGCACTTGATACGGGCAGTTGTTTGCGCAATAGCGCGTACCCACACAACGGTTGTACACCTGCAAGTTGATTTGCTCTGACTGGCTATGCACCGTCGCAAACGCCGGACAAACCGGTTCACACGGCGCTTGTCCGCATTGCTGACAGAGCATGGGCTGGAACTCGGTCATCTTCACATTCGGGTACTCCCCCTCCCAGAAACGCTCGATGCGAATCCAGTGCAGGGTACGGCCGTAGCCCGCATCACGTTCACTAGTAGCGCCCACAAACGGCACATTATTTTCCATGGCGCACGCCACCACACACGCCTGACAACCGGTGCAAATGTCCTGGTCAATGACCATGCCCCATTTGCCCTCGGC
>VFKQ01000289.1 GCA_009885445.1 Anaerolineaceae bacterium
ACTCGTATTTGTACGGTAGAGAAATAACGCATCTGCATAATGAGGCAGTTCAGCGTGCGTAGCATAAAGAACGGAATCTGCCCGTCAGAAGCCGATTTTAGCCGAAAAACCGCCGGCGCGCATGAGATAAGGGGCGCTTTCCCGCTTCTGAAAAAGCCATTTTTGACCGCGCTGGGTATAATGAGCCAAACCCTTACGGAGCCTTCGTGAATCAAAATCTTGAAGTCCACGCTGGCGCGCTCCTGCGCCAGCGAAAACTCAGCCTCGCCAGCGCCGAATCCTGCACCGGCGGGTTAATCGCCGACCGCATCACCAACATCGCCGGCTCATCAGAATATTTCCTCGGCGGCTTTGTGGCCTACGCAAATGAAAGCAAAGTCGCCAGCCTCGGCGTAAAGCAAGCGACTTTACTCGCCCACGGCGCCGTCAGCCGCGAAACTGTTTTGGAAATGGCCCACGGAGCGATTCGCGCATTCGGCGCGCAACTGGCCCTCGCTGTGAGCGGCATCGCCGGCCCGAGCGGAGGTCTAGCTGACAAGCCCGTCGGCACCGTGTGGATCGCGCTGGTCACACCCGACGGAGAATCGGCGCAGGTATTTCATTTTGACAAAGACCGACGCGGGAACAAAGAAGAGTCCGCAGATGCGGCGCTCAAAATGTTAATCGAATATTTGAAAAAATAATTTGTAGGGGCACGGCGACGCCGTGCCCCTACAATATAACAAGACGCCGTGCCCCTACAATATAACAAGAATCAATTCACGAAAGCGGCCACGTAGGCTGGGCTTCAATCTCCATGCCGCTGACATGTCCCAGCGCGTAACGGAAATATCCCGCCGCGCCGATCATGGCCGCGTTATCGGTACATAATGAAAGGCGCGGAATATGCACGGGGAATTCAGTCTGCGCTTTAAAGGCCGTGCGCAACGCGCGATTGGCCGACACGCCTCCCGCCACGACAATTTCTTTTGCGTCAAATTCGCGCGCGGCAGACATCGTCTTTGTAAACAATGTGTCCACCACGGCGGCTTGAAAGCTGGCGGCCAAATCTGGCACGGGCAGACTCTTGCCGTCTTTGGCCAGTCTGTGAGTCTCGTGCAAGACTGCCGTTTTGATTCCGCTGAAAGAAAAATCCCATTCACTGTTCGTGCGCGCGCGCGGAAATTTAAAACGCGTCGGGTCGCCCTCTTCGGCGGCCTGCTGAATCGACGGGCCGCCTGGGTAAGCCAGGCCCAACAGTCGCGCCACTTTGTCGAAGGCCTCACCCGCCGCATCGTCCGCAGTTGAGCCGAGGCGACGATACGTCAGATGGTCGGTCATCCAATTTAATTCGGTGTGTCCGCCTGAGACGAGCAGAGCCAGCACGGGGAATTGCGGCGCAGACGGAGTCTGCTCGCCGGCATCGTGTACCCAGGCCGAATAGATGTGTCCCTCAAGGTGGTTGACGCCGATGAGCGGCAAACCCGCTCCGAGCGCGAGGCCCTTGGCCGCGTTTAAGCCAACGACGAGCGACCCGGCCAAACCCGGTCCGCGCGTGACGGCGATGGCGTCCATGTCATTCAATGTGAAATGAGATTGCGCCAGCGCCTGCTCAACGACGGGGACAATAGCCAGCACATGCTGACGCGAGGCCACTTCGGGATACACGCCGCCGAAGCGCGCGTGCATTTCCATTTGCGATGCGACCACAGACGAAATCAACGCGCGGCCATTTTCAATAACAGCGGCGGCAGTTTCATCGCAAGATGTTTCAATGGCGAGGATGCGGGCGGGTTTTAAGTCAGTCATCAGTTTTCAGTGTTCAGTGTTCAGTTTTACCTGTCTACGTATTTACCTGTTTACTTGTGTACTTGTTTACTTCCCTTTCCACTTCTTCATCGGCAAAACAAAATCATACGGATACTCGGCCAGAATTTCCATCTGCCCATCCGGGCGCACCCAGATAGTGTCTTCGACGCGCGCGCCCATGCCCTTCTCGGGATAATACAAACCCGGCTCGGAGGTGATGACCACGCCCGCCTTGAGGCGGTGTGTATCATCTACCTGCATATTACTGAATGGACGTTCGTGAATATTCAGCCCCACGCCGTGGCCGAGGCTGTGGACGTAACCATCCAGCGGCGCATTTTCGGTGCGCTGAGTCTTGTGACCTTTCGACTCAAAATATTCGCAGGTCATGATCTGATAATCTTTGAAGCCCGCGTTCAAATCAAAGTTTTCAAACGTGCGCTCAAAAATTTCTTTCACCTGATCATACATTTCCTGCGCTTCAGGTGTGGCGTAACCCAGACTCCAGGTGCGCGTGAAATCATAATAATATCCGCCGCCGCGTTCGGCAGGATAAATGTCGAAGATGATGGTCTGGCCGAGGCGCATCAAGTCGGTCTCGGTGCCTGCGGAGTGCGGCACACCCGCGTCGCGTCCCGCGGCGAAGATGAAACCGGAGGGAAGTTCCGCGCCGTGCTCGGCCACCCATAAACGAATCTTGTTATGCACATCGCCCACCGTCAGCGGCGCGCCGTCTTCTTTTAATAACACTTCGTCGGCGCGCACATCGCGCGAAGTTAAATATTCCTGCGTCTGACGCACCACATCAATGGTGATGCGCCCCATCGCGCGGATGCGCTCCACTTCGCTGGCTTCCTTCGTCTCCATCGCGCGGATGAAAATAGACGTCATCGCCGATTCACCGACGAGTTCCAGCTGCGGCATCAGCCCTTGCAGTTTGCCGATCATGTAATACATGCTTCCAAATTCAAGCGTCCCATACAAACCCACGCGGCCCTCAACAATTCCCAATTCGGTGAGCATACGTTGCAAACGAATCGCGCCGAGCAGTGACACGTCATTGCCAGCCTGCTTCATCAGTTCTTGCATCGGGTACGCGTTCAACGAGCGAATCGTCAAACCCGATTTGGCCGCTTCATCGCGCTCCATGTCGTTGCAAAACAAAATCGGCGTCTCGCCGCGCTTCTTAATCAACGTTGCGCCGCTCACATGTCCGCCGCCGGTAAAATAATACATGGGCGGGTTGTGCTCGGCATTGCCAAAAACAATCAAGGCGTCCAAATTTCTTTCGAGCATCAAAGCATCTATGTCTGATTTCATCGGGGCTCCTAAAGAAGGGATTAGAGAGAAGAGAGTAGAGAGCAGAGAATAGAGACTAGAAACTGATCTTGCTCAAGGAGAACGGTGCGTGGGTCAAATAAAATTTTATCGTTTTCGGTGCGCGCAACGATGGCAGGATTCGATTCGCGCAGTTGCTTCAAAAATTTATCGGGGCTTTTTATTTTTAGCGACAGGACAAAGGTCGGCAGGGATTCTTCGGGGAGGCTTCCGCCGCCAATCGTGGACTCAGACTCGACGACACTTCCCTGCGCCAACGCCGCCCGCCACGCCTCTGCCCGCGCTTTGAGCGGGCCGGCCTCCATCGAGATCATCTGCCAGACGGGGACTTCGCGCGGCGCCTCGTCTTTGAGATAGTGCAACAGCGTGGCCGACAGCGCGGCGAGACACAACTTGTCGGCGCGGACGGCACGCGCCAGCGGGTGCTTCTTTAATTTCGTAATCAACTCCGCGCGCCCGAGGATGATTCCCGCTTGCGGACCGCCGAGCAGTTTGTCGCCCGAAAAGCAGACGATGTCGGCGCCCGCCGCGAGGGACTCTTGCACCGTGGGTTCGTGGCCGAGACCATATTGCGCGGTGTCGAGCAGAGTTCCGGAGCCGAGATCGTCAATGAAAGGCAGGTTGTGCTTGTGGGCAAGGTCAATCACTTTTTTTAATTCAGGTTCTTCGGTGAAGCCGATAATTTTAAAATTGGAACGATGCGCGCGCATGACCAGCGCCGCGCCTTCCTTAATAGCTTCGTCATAATCGCGCAAGTGGACTTTGTTCGTCGCGCCGATCTCAGCCAGCTTCGCGCCGGATTGTTTCATCACATCTGGCACGCGGAACGAACCGCCGATTTCGACAAGTTGCGTGCGTGAGATGACGACGCGTTTGCCTTTTGCCAGCGCGGAGAGAATCAGCAAAACAGCGGCGGCGTTATTGTTGACAACGAGCGCGGCTTCTGCGCCGGTTAATTTTTGCAAAAGCGATTCGGCGTGTTCACTGCGCGATCCGCGTTTGCCGCTGGTTAAATCATATTCAAGATTCGAATAACCCAGCGCGGCGGATTGCATGGCTTGGATGGCCGCGTGACTCAACGGTGCGCGGCCCAGGTTGGTGTGCAGAATCACACCAGTGGCATTGATGACAGGTTGCAGGGAGGGGCGAGTCCATTCGTTGAGCAGGAATTCAGCACGCGCGGATAGTTGCTCGCGGCTCGGGCTAGAGTCGCCTGCTCGGACGGTAACCCGCCCTTCGTTGAGCGCGAGGCGGAGCGCGTTGAGGGTCAGAGTCCGCCCGAAGAGCGCGGTCAACTCGCGCAGGCGCGCAGTCTGCATTAATTGTTCCACAGAGGGCAGGTCATTCAGGCTGGTCATCATCATCCATTTCAGGGACGTGCCAGCGCGCCTGTTCGCGCAAACGCAAAAGCGACTCGATGGCAATCAGTCCGCCAGCGAGGCCGAGCACAATATACAGCGTGGCGAGGCGCGCAAGTTGAAGCCAGGCGAGTGTTGCGCCAAAGACGCCGACCCACAAAGCCTGACGCACCATGACTTGCACTTCGGTGTGTGTTTGATTGAAACGCGTTTCGATAAAATAAATAATCGGAAAGGCCGTGGCGGTGAGCGCGAGGGTGATGCAAGCAAACAGCGCCCAGCGCGGCAAAACCGTCGGCTCAGAGTAATAAAGCAGTGCGCTCAGCCCGCCCCAGCCGAGCACAAAAAGTATGAGGGTGCGCGCGATGTATGGACGAAATGAAATTTGATGATGCATTGGGTGAATTATACTGGAAGGAGGATGCAAAGATGAAGGATGAAAGATGAAAGATGAAGAAAGTCAAAGGTCGAAGGTCAAAGGTCGAAGGTCAAAGGTCGAAGGTCAAAGAGGTGCAAAAATGCATGTTGTTGAATCAATTCGCACAAAGCGGGTGGTGAGGAAGTTTTTAGATCGCGCGTTGGACGATGATGTTGTGCGCATTATTTTGAATGCGGGCAGGCGTTCGGCATCGTCGAAGAATGAGCAGACGTGGCAATTCATTGCCGTGCGCGAAAAAGAAATTTTGCGGGCGCTTTCGAATTGCGGCGAGTGGGCAACGCATCTGGCGGGCGCGGCGTTGGGCGTGGCGATTCTGACACCCGAACCGACTGCAAAATTTCAAACGATGTTCGACGCGGGTCAGGCGGCGGCGTTTATGCAACTGGCCGCATGGGAAATGGGAATCGGCTCGTGCCCGGCTTCGATTTACGAACCCGAAAAAGCGCGCGCGATTTTAGGCTTCCCCGCCGAGTGGCATTTGCGTATTGCGCTTTCGTTTGGGTATCCCGCTGACGAAACAAAAATTTCCGCCGCGCCGAAAAAGGGCGGGCGCAGGGAATTGGAGGAAATTGTCCATTGGGAAAAATGGTAGGCCATTGGCGATTTAAGATTTACGATTGCTTCCCTGCACGATTTGTTGTATAGTTGAAACATCGTCCCGTGAATCCTGAAAGGAGAATATCATGACTGAAAGCGTTTACAAGATTATCGAACTGGTTGGCACGAGCACCGAATCCTGGGAGAAAGCCGCCGCGGCCGCAGTGGGGCTGGCCTCCAAATCATTGCGCGATCTGCGCGTCGCGGAGGTCATCCAGTTGGATATGACTGTCGAGGACGGTAATATCGCAACCTACCGCGCAAAATTAAAAGTCTCGTTCAAATACGAGAGCGGAAAATAACTCAAGCCGCCACGCCCGCAAAGCTAAAAATTCACGCGTCAATCTGGCGCGTGAATTTTATTTTCGTCGCGGTACAATTGCGCCCATGATTCAACTTTCTCAACTCACCTATTATCCAATTAAAGGCTGTCGCGGATTCGACGTGGATTCGTGGAATGTAGCGCGCATGGGATTGGAGGCCGATCGGCGCCTGATGCTGGTCACCCGCGAGGGACATTTTCTCACCCAGCGCGAACATCCGCGCCTCGCTCTGGTTACCCCTGAGCGGGTCGCTGATTCTATAAGCCTCTCGGCCCCCGCATTTGACTCGCTGCGCTTCACGCCGCGCTCCTCGGGCCCGACAGTCAGCGTGGACATTTGGGGCAGTAAACATGTGCAAGCCGTGGACCAGGGCGACGAAGCCGCGCAATGGTTTTCAGATTGGCTGGCCACACCCGTGAGGGTGGTCCACTTTGCAGACGGGCATGTGCGGCATGTCAATCGCGATTACGCCATTAATCACGACGACCACACCGGCTTCGCAGACGGCTTTCCGATTCTGATCGCGTCGGAAGAGTCGCTGGCAGATTTGAATGCGCGGCTCGAGATTCCCCTGCCGATGAATCGCTTTCGCCCCAACATCGTGGTGCGCGGTGCAGGAGAGTCTTTTGCCGAGGACACGTGGAAGCGCATCCGCATTGGCGCTGTGGAGATGGCCGTTGTCAAGCCGTGCGCGCGCTGTGTGGTGTCGACGACGGACCAGCAGACCGCCGTCCGCGCGAAGGAGCCGCTGAAAACGCTGGCAACTTTCCGTAAGCAGAAGGGCGGAGCCATGTTCGGGCAGAACGTCATCCCGTTGGGGGCTGGTCGCTTACAGGTCGGCATGACTGTGGAAGTTTTGGAGTGAAAATTTTTTACCACCTGACACTTTCGAACCAGTGGTGGTCGAGTAGCCCTGAGGTATTCCGAAGGGCGTATCGAGACCACCTTTACGGCCAGTTTCGCGGTTCGGTGGTCTCGATACGGCGGAAGAACATCGCCTACTCGACCACCAGCGTTCTTTTGGAGCAAACTGTCAGGTCGCTAGTTAATTTACAAATCCCAAAGGAATCCGCATGGAAAATATCCTGATTGAAGTGATGGGCTGGACAGGCTCGGTTTTGTATCTACTGGCGTATGCGCTGGTCTCGTCGAAAAAGTTGACGGGCGACTCGCTCGTCTATCAGGGCCTGAATATTTTCGCGGGCATTTTACTGGTGATATACGGATTCAGCAAAAGCGCGTCGGCCACGGTGGGGCTGAACGCAACTTGGATCGCCATCGGCGTGATCACGCTGGCGCGAAAATGGACGGCGAAATGAAAACACTCTCTCGACGCGATGTACTAAAACTGGGCGGCGCAGGATTTTTGGCCGCGGCCTTTGCGCCGGCAGTGCGCGCTTTGCAAACGGCGTCGATCAATAGTGTGCTGACATGGGGTAGTAAACGCCAGCCCAAAGTGGCGCTGACCATAGACGATTGTTATCTGGCGTCTATCATGCAACGCATGGAAAGAACTTTGCAAGCCAACCCGCAAGCGCGCGTAACGTATTTTCCGGTGGGCGAGGCGCTGATCAGCACCGAGGGCAAAGACGCGGGGATTTGGAAACGCGTCCGCGATGCGGGGCATGAGATCGGCTATCACTCGTTCAATCACGACGACCTGGCGGCATACAACGCGGACCAAGTTTTCCGTGACTATGATCTCTGGCTGGACGCACTGCGGCACGTGCTGGAGGACGAGAATCCGAAAGTGCGATTCGCCCGTCCGCCGTATGGCAATGTGACGCCGCAATTTTTAGACTTGTGCGCCCAACGCGGACTGGTGTGTACGATGTGGTCATGGGGCTGGGGAGCGGAGAATGCCGAGGAGGCCATCACGAACGTGGTACCCAAAACGAAAGCCGGACAAATCGTCCTACTGCACACGCGTACCGTGGATGCCGACGTGATTGACGCCGGCATACCGTGGCTGACAGAAAATGGCCTGCGCGCGGTGACGCTCAGCGAAATGTATTATGACTTGCAGAAGGAAGAGCACGAGTCCGCGGGGTGCGATGTGGCGGCGGGTCCGGCGCTGACGCGGACGTGTATTGACTAGAAATAATGATTCGGCAGAGTAAAAGGTTCTGGCCTTTCTGAGGCTTGTGGGCGTATAATCCGCACATAGCCGGATATACAGCCTGTAGACTGCATATCCTCCCAAATGGCGTCTTATACAGCATACAGGCTGGTTAAGACATAGTTAGGCGCTTTCTTGCTCAATCAAATCTAGAGGAGATATGTCAATGCTACAAAAAGATTCTGTTATCAATGTTGAACAAGAAATTATTGAACTCGAAAAGCAATGGGCTACTGCGATACAGAGTCAAGATTTGACTCAGACAAGTCAATTCCTTTCAGAAAGTTATTTCTTAGCAATTGGCGCACAAGACCAGCCCTTACGAATCGTGCCACGAGAGGCATGGCTCGAAACTTTGAAAGAATACCGAACGGAATCGTTCAGAGTAGACGATATCAAAGTGCATACTTATGGCACAACCGCCATTGTGCTGATGTTGTTTACCCAAACTGCAACCGTGCGTGGACAAGACCGCAGTGGTCAATTTATGATTACAGACATTTGGAATCAACAAAAAGAGGG
>VFKQ01000140.1 GCA_009885445.1 Anaerolineaceae bacterium
GCCGTCACATCACCGCTTCCTGAATACGACATGATGTTGTTTGTGATGGCTCCCACGGGTGATGGGGACACCTGCTCAAGAATGGGTAACGATAGGAGGATAAACGTTTGGAACGTGAAGGGTTGCACGGTCACGTTGTAGCCATACTCCGTCATCTTGGCTACTACGTAATCCTTTGAGGCGTTAAAACCGGGTGTACCGGAGGTGCGAATGCCGTTGTTGGCATCGGCTATCGCTTGGAACGCCGCCTGATGCTCTCGAACACCTTCAAGTGTGACACATTCGAGCAGTTTTGACTGCGTGTCGTTCACGCGCGTATCGCAGGAATTTGGACCTGCCATTGCGTCTGGCGCATACGACAGAGTCAACGCAAGGATGGCGATGATGCTTAAGATGCGAACTGATTTGCTGAACATTGATTCTCCTCATGAACGAATGATTGGATATTTTTTTGCAAGGCGCCTGCACAATTATTGTCGAACGTGAATTCGAAGATCGCTAAACGAACGCACCTCCTTTCCTCATATTAAATAAAGACTGCCGAAGAAAAAAAATACTTCCTCGGCAGTCTGGCGATCTGCGCCAAAGGCGTACAGACCCATAACTTTGCGCCCTCACCTCACAGTGAGTTTGCCTTTTCGGTTTCTCCGTGACTTATTATTTTTTGGTCACGGTTATCGAATTTTAATCGGTTATTCTGGAAAACTCAAGGTTGCTACTCGCCATCGCCTTCAAGCCACGTTGCCATGTATTCTTTTTCCATGGCGGCGGCTTGCTTGGTCATGTGCAACGGATTGAACGTGTCTACCATCACGGCCAGCTCGCTGGTTTCTTTTTTGCCGATGCTGGCTTCGGTCATGCCGGGTTGCGGCCCGTGCGGCAAACCAAACGGATGCAGGCTGATGTCGTATTGGTCTATGCCTTTGCGGCTCATGAAATTGCCCTCGGCATAATAAATCACTTCGTCTGATTGCACGTTGGAGTGATTGTAGGGCGCGGGGATGGCTTCGGGGTGATAGTCAAACAGGCGCGGGACAAACGAGCAGACAACAAAATTGTGCGCTTCAAATGTTTGATGCACGGGCGGCGGTTGGTGCACGCGACCGGTGATGGGTTCAAAGTCTTCGATGTTGAAGATCCATGGATAGAGATAACCGTCCCAGCCGACCACGTCGAATGGATGGTAATCAAGAATGTGGCGGCTTAGGTGGTCGCGCACTTTGATGCGCACTTCGAATTCGCCGCGCTCGGTGTGCGTCTCTAATACTTCAGGGACGCGGATGTCGCGTTCGGAGTAGGGGGCATGTTCGAGCAGTTGGCCGTAGTCGTTGCGATAACGCTTGGGCGGCGCGATCTGCGAAGGGCATTCGATGGTGAAGAAACGAAGATGGACACCATCACCAGCGTCGGTGAAGAGACGGCGCC
>VFKQ01000034.1 GCA_009885445.1 Anaerolineaceae bacterium
ATTGAGTTTACTCATATCAAAGTAAGAACCCCGTTTTCCATTTTTGGAAAACGGGGTTCTTGTTTATCCTACTTCTTCTGCGGCGTCGCCATTTCCTGTCGCACGGTGTGATACAAATTCTCGGCCTTCAACTCGCTGAGCGCGTAGCACGGCGCTTTGAGATGGTCGGCCAATTGTTGGGCGAGTCCCTGGTCGAAGGCGGCGTGCTCCATGTTGATGACGATACTGCGCACCTTCTCGTGCGCGATCAACTCAGCGAAGCGATACGACTCCTCTTGCGGAGGCAACGCGCCGACGGAAACGTTGCCCGCCCCATCGGTCAGCACGATGAGAAGCGGCTCGATGTCGGGATGCGTGTGCTTCTCGTGCTGGAGGACGTCCGCCGCGAGCAAGAGACCCGCTGATAGCGGGGTCTTCCCGCCGACGGGGATGTCCCCGAGAGCGCGTTGCGCCAATTGCACAGAATTTGTCGGGCGCAAAACGAGTGTGGCGCGATCTTTTTGAAAGACGATCAGACCGACGCGGTCACGGCGCTGATACGCATCCGTCAGCAGGGACAGAATCGCGCCCTTGGTGGCGTTCATGCGCTCGGCCACGGCCATAGACCATGACGCGTCCACGACAAACAGGACGAGGTTCGCCACGCGCTTGACGCGTATCTTGCGTTGCAGGTCGCTCTTCTCGATGGCGAAGGCGAGACGTTTTCTTTTTTCGACGCGCTTCTGTTGATGGACCGCCGCGGCGCGGAAGGTGGCGTCGAAGGCAATGTCGTCAGTGCGGTCCCCGGCGGGGCGCGCCTTGATGTAGCGCCCGTGTTTGCGCTCGGTCTTCGTCAGCGACCGGCGACCCGCGTGGCGGCGGGTTAATTTGTCGAGGGGGGTATTGAGTTTACGCGGCTGGAAGGTCTCGCCGGCTTTTACTTTTTGTCCGCCATCCCACCAATTGGCGCTGGTGTTGGCGAACACATCCTGTTTGCTGGGTTCAGGCTGTCCCTCTTGCGGACCTTGCTCCTGCTCATCTTCCAGTTTTAAGTTTTTTTTTCCTGGTCTTTGGGCTTGCCCTCTTTGGAGTCGGAGCTTTCGGCTTCGTCTTCATCGGGCATCGATTGACCCGCCAACTGTTCAATGCGTTCTTGCAGTTGTTCGGTGGTCATCTCGGATTGCTGGAAGGGCGTGCGCTTGATGCGGTGAGGCAGGGCCAACTCGGCGGCCATGGCAATGTCGTGGTCAGTGATTTTTGTGCGGCCCTCGTAGGCGGCTTGCGCGCGCGCGGCTTTTAAGATGACCAAGTCTGCGCGATGACCGTCCACGTTTAATGAGGATGTCAGCGCGGCGATGGAGAGCAGGTCGCGGCTGGTGTGAGTGACTTTGTCCACCAGTTCGCGGGCGCGTTCGATTTTGTTGGAGAGGTCGCTTTCCTTTTCCATCCATTCATTGCGGAAGGCTTCGGGGTCTTTCTCAAAGGACAGGTTGCGCTCCATGATGGTCACACGGTCACGCGCATCGCGAATGCCGACAATGTCCACCGAGAGCGCGAAACGGTCGAGTAATTGCGGGCGCAGTTCGCCCTCTTCGGGGTTCATCGTCCCGACGAGGATGAAGCGCGCGGGGTGCGCAAATGAAATGCCCTCGCGCTCAACGGTGTTAACGCCCATCGCGGCTGAATCCAGCAAAACGTCGACGACATGATCGTCTAGAAGGTTGACCTCGTCGATGTAGAGCAATCCGCGATTGGCGCCGGCCAGCACGCCGGGTTCAAATTTCCGCTCGCCTTTTTGGATGGCGACCTCGATGTCGAGCGTGCCGACCACGCGGTCTTCGGTTGCCGAAACGGGCAGGTTGACGAAGGACGTGGTGCGCTTGTGCGAGGGAAGTTTTTGGCCCGAACTGGCGCGTTCTTTACATTCAGTACACCAAGTGCCGGGCTTGTCTGGGTCGCAACCAAAGCGACAATCGTCAACCACGTTCACTTGCGGAAGCAAAGCCGCCAGCGCGCGCGCCGCAGTAGACTTGGCCGTGCCGCGTTCGCCGCGAATCAAAACGCCGCCGATGCGCGTGTCTACGGCGTTGAGAATTAGTGCGCGGCGCATACGATCCTGGCCGACGATTGCAGTAAATGGGTAGATGGCTGGCATAAGGTTGATTTGACTCCGTGCGTTATTATAATCGAGGCAGATGATCTATGGCTTTCTCAAAGTAGGTGTGTGCAGGCAAAGGTTGTCGCCCGATTCAGACTTCGGAAATCTTTAAGAGGCATCTCTGTTTTAGGCGCATCCAGGGAGATTTCCGAAGTCTTTACGCCGAGTCTCTGACATGGTTTGCGTGCACACAAGTAGGTTGACAAAAGAGTAAAAATAGATCCTTCCCGGTAGAATTGAAAGTGGAAACAGGCAATCCAACCGAGGAGTATCTAAAATGCAGTATACGTCTGATGTGAAATAAGTTCAAAACCTAAACGCCAATAGCGCGAACACTTGCACCTCCCCGCCGCACGCGGGTGACTGTTATCCTGTTGCCTCCCATCCTCCCGCGCCCCGAAGAGACAGCCATTGCCCTCACCGAGCGCGTCATGTTCACTCTTGCCGCCGCCCTCCCGCCCGAAATGCGCGGCGTCTATGCAGATGTGCCGAAGGGCTTTGGGGATTAAAACAGTAGGTCACGCGCAAGCATGACCTACTTCAAAGGCTGAATCTTCCCGGGCTTCTTCTGTTTTCTGGCGAGTTCCCAATCGCGGAGTGAGTCTTCGCGATTATCAAGAGGAGACTTTATCCAGCTCAGCCACGGGCATCCCAATTTCATACAGGAAATCAGGGGACATATCGGCACCATTTTCCCAGACGATGGTATCCAGGTCGGGGTTCACGCGTACGGTCTTAAAGTAGTTGACGTCTTGCAATGGCTCAAAGATTTCTCCGTCCAGGTGGGGTTGCAGATCCACAAGGTACACAGTCTCATCTTCAAAGGACAATAGCAATTTGTAATCGGATATGTAGCTTGCGCTTTTTACGAAGTGCATGTTGTTTCTCCTAGTCTAATGGAGGGATGAGTTGTAACGGTTTCTTCGTGCGGGCAAGCTCCCAGTCGGCAAGCAAATCATCACGATGCTCGAAAGCCCATTCAAGGACAAGGCCAACAACGCGCTTGGGCAGATGTCCTTCAATGAGTTTCAGGTCGGCGATGGAGAACACACCTGTCTCACCCGTGTATTTTGCATGAAAATGCGGAATGCCATGTTCCTTGTAATACATGGCAATGACGATGCCGAAAAACCTTGAAATCTCAGGCATGTCTGACCCAGACTTTGTTTTCATCAAGTGGACGGATTTCTAAAATTTTCGGTATGAACATGATATTTTCCTCGTGCGGTTACAGGTTGTTCAATGCTCTCATTATACAGCGAGTCTCGCCGCGGCACTTCCGCCCGAAATGCGCGGCGTCTATGCGGACGTGCCGAAGGGCTTTGGGAGTTAAAAAGTAGGTCAAGCTTTAGCTTGACCTACTGACGTTATTTCAAAGGCTCAATTTTTTCAGGCTTCTTTTCGGCTCTGGCTAGTTCCCAATCATGGAGCAATTCCTTGCGATGCATGGAGGCCCATTCAATGACAAGCCCCAAACTGCGCGCCGAAAGATCCCATGAATTAATGCCAGCGTTTGGATATTAATCGACGCCTCTTCATCACCATATTCCGCATGGAAATGTGGTGGGTTGTGCTCATCATAATACATGCGGATGATGATGCCGAAAAATCGGCTGATTTCAGGCATGCATCGATTCTTCTTTGAGCGCCGGAAAAAGTTCCTCGGCTGATTTGCCCGTGAGTTTCAAATAAAGTGAATCGGCATCTATTTCAATTTCATCGGGCCAGACCAGACGTCTCCCGTTTTCGACCGAAATGTTCTTGAAGTTTTCGTAATTATTCCACGATTCAAAAACTCCTTTTCCTGCTAGATGCGTAAGATCCACGTTGCCGCTAGTGCCATCGGCAAATTTTAACGAGACTCTAAATCCATCAAGCGGGTGCGCTTCTATAATTTTCAGCATGGACATGGTGTTTTCCTTGACTTTGTGTCACTCGGATTACTAAATTTATTATACAGCAAGTCCCATACGGATTTTGGATTTCCCGCCAAACTATCGAACTACTCAACTATACAACCACAAAACATCCTTCATCACTTCACACTCACTTCACAACCCAATCCTATACTTCCGTTCATATCAACGACAAAAGGAGTCGAAAATGAACGGAAAAATTGTTTCAAAGATCGTCGCTACTCTGGTGCTGATTGCGGCCATTGCAGGCATTGGCGCTTTTGCCTTTCGCGCCGGCGTGGCCAAAGGTTCACCCATCACTATTCAAGCGCCTTCGGGCGAAAGTGTGAACGCCCCGAGTGCTGGAGAGAGTGGCCGCCCGATGCACGGATACGGTTACGGAATGGGCCCCGGCTTTGGCCATCACATGCCCTTCTTTGGCTTTGGTTGCTTCGGGTTGTTGCTCCCGCTCTTCCTATTCTTTATCGCAATGAAGGCCTTCCGCATGTTGTTCTGGGGCCACCACATGCACGGACACGGCCCCTGGCGACACGGCTGGGGCGGCGAAGGTGGCGTCCCGCCGATGTTCAACGAGTGGCACAAGCGTGCCCACGGCGAGTCCGCTCCGGCGACGGAAGATAAAAAAGAATAAGGCCGTATAATTAACCGTAGTAGGGGCACGGCGCCGCCGTGCCCCTACCATCCCATGAAAACCATCCTCGTAGTAGACGACGAACCCAAGATCACCCAGCTCGTGCGAGATTATCTCGAACGGGCTGGGTATCACGTCCGCGTGGCGCACGATGGCAAGATGGCCCTCGGCGCGGCGCGCACCGAAAAGCCCGACCTCGTTGTGCTCGACCTCGGCCTGCCCTTCATGGACGGCCTCGACTTCACCCGCGAATTCCGCAAATTTTCCAACGCGCCGATCATCATGCTCACCGCCCGCGCCGAAGAGACCGACAAACTCATCGGCCTC
>VFKQ01000324.1 GCA_009885445.1 Anaerolineaceae bacterium
CTCACGTACCCTTTTTTTGGCAGAGTCTCAAACTCACCGAACTTGTTGATGTGCTTCATCAGCGCGTCGTAGATGGGGCGCTGGGCGGCCTTTGCGCCCGAATAGATTTCATCAAGCACCGAATCAGCGCCCTTGCCTTCTGCGGCGCGTGTGCCGTCCGATTTTAGAAGCGCGTGCACCAGCGCGTTGGCGTCGCCGTGCCAGAGGCCAAGTTTGTCTTTGAACATGTCACGCAGTTCGCCGTGTTTTGTGAGGCCGCTCTTTTTGACAAGGGCCGAAAGCTCGGCCAGTGACTTGCCGGTCTTCTTTTGAATATTATCGATTTGGGTTTGTACTGCTTGATCGAGGGAAGCCATAAGAATCTCCTTTTGAAATGGTGACTCCTTGAATTATAGAACATTGTTTCTGTTTGTTCAACGGTTCTCACGGATGGTTTTTCAACGCTGGAGTGCGGGCTTCAGCCTGCGATTTTCTTATTTCAAATCCTTTATTTCTTTCCCCGCCGCCTTCGCCCTCGCCAGCACTTTCTGCGCGTTCTTGAGCACGGGCATGTCGATCATTTTCCCATCCAATGCGTACGCACCCCTGCCCTCGCGCTGACTGGACTCAAACGTCTCGACGATTCTGCGCGCATAAGCAATCGCTGATTCGCTCGGCGTAAACGCGGACTGCACCGGCTCCACCTGCGCGGGGTGAATAATCTGTTTGCCGCTGAAACCGAGTCGCGCGCCAAACTCAGATTCAGCGCGCAGGGCTTCGATATTTTTGAAATCGATGGTGACAATATCAATGGCCTGCAATCCATAAGCCGCGCAGGCAGTGACCACGGCCTCGCGCGCGTACAGCAATTCGATTGCGTCAACTGTGCGCGTCGCGCCGACGGATGCGGCAAAGTCCTCGCCGCCGAAGATGATGGCGTCTAAACGCGGGTGAGGGGCGATCTCTTTCAGATTCAGAATCCCGAGCGCGGTCTCCACGCCGATCAACATGCGCATCGAATTGAGCGGCCAACCGTTTTGTAATTCGGCTTCGGCGATCAAGTCACTGGCCCACTGAATTTGTTCGCGCGATTCGACTTTCGGAAGCACGACCCCATCGGGGCGGTGGGGGAGAACGGCGGAGATGTCGTCTTTCTCCCAGCCAGAACCAACTGCATTAATGCGCACCAGTTTTTCGCTGGCGCCAAAATCCAATTCCTGCAAAGCTTTCACAATGGTGGCGCGCGCTTCTTCTTTTTTGTTGAGCGCCGCGCCGTCTTCCATGTCCATGCAAATCGAATCGACTCCCAGAGTGAGCGACTTGGTAATCATCTTCCAGTTATCGCCGGGCATGTAAAGCAGAGCGCGGCGCGAGCGCAGGGATGTCATTTATTTTCCTCGCGTGAGAACAGCCTCGGTGGCTTTGGCTTCTTTGCCATCGGGCATAATATTGTAGGCTGTGATTCGCAAATGCTCTGCATCTTCCAGCACCACTTCGGTGCGCCACTCCCAATCTGGACCTTCCGCCGGGTCGGGATAACTGCCCCGCACAGAGAATCCTTTTTCGATGGGCAGACCGCTGCAAAACATGATCGCCGAGTTGTTGTGGAAACTATCCACCCAGCTGGATTCGTAATGATTCGTGGTGGTGTTGTAACCAAAGGTGTACATGCCATGCTGAGGCTCGCCCTCGATGGAGCCTTGATAAAGGAAGAGGGCAAAGCGCCCTTCGAGAATGAGTTGGACGGTGCCAATCACGGGCGACTCGTCTGCGGGCACATCTGGTTCGAGCCACAACTTCGATGTCCCTTTCCACGGGCCAACAAGTTGGGCGAGAAAATGATGCGGACTTCCGGGTTGGGGAGTTTTATTGGGCATGGGTTGATTCCTGTGGGATGAGGGATTGGGGTAATTTTTCTATGCAAGCTTTTCGCCCTCATCCCCGGCCCTTCCCCCGCTGGGGGAAGGGTGCCTCTCATATCAATGCTGCATAACTCCCTCTCCCGGAGGGAAAGGGCCGGGGTGAGGGAGAACTGTCGTACTTTAGGACACCCATGCTCCTCCTA
>VFKQ01000060.1 GCA_009885445.1 Anaerolineaceae bacterium
AGATCACAACCGAGTTTGAAACCGGCGCGTCACACATGTGGCACGATGACGAATTTGCCGGCGGCGCATTCGCCCTCTTCGACCCAGGTCAGCAGACTCTGCTTCACGAGGAAATCGTCAAGCCCGAAGGGCGCATCCACTTTGCCGGCGAACACGCCTCGCTCTATCACGCATGGATTCAAGGCGCCATCGAGTCGGGCCTGCGCTCGGCGGTTGCGATTCATCAGTCCCCATAATTTTTTTCGCCAACGCGTGAAGAGCGCAAAATTTGAAGAAGGCCGCGAAGAATTTTTAATTCTTCGCGGCCTTCTTTTCTTCGCAGTGAATCGCTTTAATAATAAAAGCCCCGCCAATGCCGTGTGCGACCGTGTTTAGGACCTGCTTGCACAGGTGGACTCAGATCGGGTAACGCCGCCTTGGCTCAGGCCTATCGCGTTGTTGCCACGAAGACCAAAGTCCGTTTGTTTGGTGTTGGTCCGAGACGTGGTGGTCGCATCACGAACACAGCAGGGCACTACGGCTTATACCATAAACAGTAATCTGCGGGGAGGAAAAAACTCAACAACCTCGTAGTACAATTTGCGCATGCCCCTCGCGCCCACTTCACTTGTATTGGTTGCGCTATTGCCGACTCCACGCGACTTGGAAATCGCGCGCCTGCTGGGCTGGTACCGCATCCCGCTTCGCTCCGCGCCCAAAGTGGTTGCCGTGGACTATCTGGCTTTTTACCAGCCCGCGAGTTTTGGCGGCCGCGGTGCGCAAATCGAATTCATCGCGCAAGTTACAGGCCACGAGTTGACCACGCGCGGCGAACTACTCAAAGACGAAGCGCACCATCCGCGCGCGCGCGAAGAATATTACAAGATTCAAATTGGGGGATTGGAGAAATTAAAAGAACCGATTCAAACTGACAAATGGAAACGCCTGACTTTTTTATATTCCACCGGCGAATATTTGCTCAACGCAAAAATATTAAACGACCTGGTCGTGCAAAGCGAAGAACGCGAACTGCTCTGGAAGAGTCTGCGCGAACGCGCCGAGAACGAACAGTTGTACAAAACTGATTTGCCCTCCATGGATATTCCGCCCGAAGTATTGATGGCCTTGTTGGGGATTAAAGATATGCAGGGAACTTACGAAGCGAAGGAGTCAGTGAATGCCGACCTTGATTAAGCACGGCACGCTCATCACCGCCTCCGAAACTTTCACCGCTGACATCCTCATCGCAGGCGAAACCATTTCCCAAATTGGCAAAGACCTCCAGCACCCCAGCGCGGACGTGATTGACGCCACCGGCAAACTGATTCTCCCCGGCGGCGTCGACCCTCACGTGCATCTCGATCTGCCCATGTTCAACACCGTCTCCTCGGACGATCATTACAGCGGTCACAAAGCCGCCGCCTTTGGCGGCACAACTACTGCAATGGATTTTGTAGTGCTAGACTCCCCTCTCCCAGCGGGAGAGGGG
>VFKQ01000079.1 GCA_009885445.1 Anaerolineaceae bacterium
CGCGCGCAATACAACACAATCCGAGTCAAGCATCATCCTCACCTTCACCGTGCGCGACACCGGCATCGGCTTGAGCAAAGAAGGCATGAGCCGCCTGTTCCAATCCTTCTCGCAAGCCGATTCGTCCACCACGCGCAAATACGGCGGCACGGGCCTCGGCCTGGCCATCAGCAAAAAACTGGCCGAAATGATGGGCGGCGTCATGTGGGCCGAAAGCGACGGAGCGGGCCTCGGCTCCACCTTCACCTTCACCATCCGCGCGCCCATCAGCAAACTCACCTCTTCGCAACGGCGCGATTTCAGCGGCACACAACCCCAACTGCAGGGCAAACGTCTGCTCATCGTAGACGACAACGCCACCAATCGGCGCATCCTCAGCCTGCAAACCGCAAAATGGGGCATGACCTCCGCCGACAGCGCCAACCCGCTCACCGCGCTAGATTGGGTGAAGAGCGGCCAGCAATTTGACCTGGCCATTCTCGACATGCACATGCCCGAGATCGACGGCTTGCACCTCGCCAGCGAAATCCGCAGGTATAATTCGAGCCTGCCCATGATTCTGTTCAGCTCGCTGGGTCGCCGCGAAATTAGTGAACACACTGAGTTGTTCGCCGCCTACCTGGCCAAGCCACTAAAACAATCACAGCTCTTCGACACCCTCGCCGGACTATTCTCGGACTCGCACTCCCTCAGCGATACGCCCGCCCAACCCCGCCTCCTGTTCGACCCCGGGCTGGGTTCACGGCATCCGCTCAAGATTTTGCTCGCTGAGGATAACGCCGTCAATCAAAAACTGGCCTTGCGCGTCCTTGAGCAAATGGGCTACCGCGCAGACGTGGCCGCCAACGGCCTCGAAGCTGTCGAGTCGGTTGAGCGGCAAACCTACGACGCCGTGCTGATGGATGTGCAAATGCCCGAGCTAGACGGGCTGGACGCCACCCGTCAGATTCGCAAATTGAGCACCATCCACCAGCCGCATATCATCGCCATGACGGCCAATGCCATGCAAGGCGACCGTGAAATGTGCATCGAGGCCGGCATGGATGATTACATTGCCAAACCCGTGCGCGTCGACGAACTGGTCAGCGCCCTGCTCCAGGTAAAGGCGGCGCTCACTAAATGAATCAAATAGCAAGTGGAGTTGATATGCACGAAACAACGATAGATCTGAAATCATTTGAGAATCTCAAGGCACTGGCTGGCTCAGACTTTATTAGCGAGTTAATCGACACCTTTTTAGCCGACACACCTGCGATCATTCAACAGATGCACAGCTCGCTCGCCGCACAAGATGTAGACACATTCCGCCGCGCCGCGCACTCGCTCAAATCTAATGCGGCCTCGTTTGGCGCCGGCGCGCTGACCACGCTATTACAAGAACTTGAGCAACTCGCTCGGGAGAATAAATTGTCAGAAATCAGAAACCAGCTACAGGACGTGGAAGAGGCGTACGGCGAGGCGGCCCGGGCGTTGAAAGAGATGCGCACATGAAATCCCCACAGGAAGGCGGCCATTTTCTGGTCGTTGACGATAACAAGGTCAATCGCATGTTGCTGGCGCACAGCCTTGAACAACTGGGCCACACAATTGATACTGCCGAAAACGGTCAGGAGGCGCTCGATAAATTGCGCGCCACCGAATACGACCTGATGTTGTTGGATATCGAGATGCCGGTGATGAACGGCTACCAAACGCTCGAGGCCTGCCGTAAAGATATCACCTTGCGCGAGGTGCCAGTGATCATGACCTCCTCGCTCGATGAGATTGACAGCGTGGTCAAGTGCATCGAGATGGGCGCAGAAGACTATCTCACCAAACCGCTCAATGCCACCCTCCTGCGCGCGCGCGTGACCGCCAGCCTCGAAAAGAAACGCCTGCGCGACCAGCAAAGAAAATTGTTCCGCACCTTTGTCACCGCAGAAGTGGCCGAGGAGTTGCTCACCAAAGGTCTGTCGCTGGGCGGCAAGCATGTGGAAGCCTCGGTGATGTTTACCGATATTCGCTCTTTTACGGCCATCTCCGAAACGCATGACCCGTCGGTGATCATTGAACTGCTCAATGATTACTTCCCGCTGATGTTTGAGGCCATCGTCAGCCACGGCGGCACCGTCAATCACATCGAGGGCGATGGCATCATGGCCGCCTTTGGCACGCCCGTGTTTCGCGAGAATCACCGCGAGCAGGCCGTGCGCGCCGCTGTGCAAATGCTGGATCGGTTGCAGGACTTTAATCAGCGACAGGCTGAATTGAACCGCGTGCAGATCAAAGTGGGCATAGGCATCGCCTCGGGCCGCATGATTGCCGGGTATACCGGAACCGAGCATCGCGCCACCTTCACCTGCGTCGGCGACACGGTCAACATTGCCGCGCGCATTGAGCAACACACCAAAGAAGCGGGCCGGCCCATCTTGATAGATCGCAACACGCGCAACGGTCTGCCCGCCGACATTTTAGTGGATGCGTTAGGCCCGTTCACCTTCAAAGGCAAACAACAACCGATTGAAGTGTATGCTGTGCAAACGTCCAAATAATTTACCCCCTATGGCTTTCTCAAAGTAACTTGACAAACGAATGCCGTTGGAACGCGAATGACGCGAATAAACCATGGAAAATTCGCGGTATTCGCGTTGAGAAATTCCCACTTTGAGAAAGCCATATTTACCCCCTTCATGCCGTTGACGCATTAATTGTGTTGTGCTACCATCCTTTTATCAAATAATTTAGGAGAGATTCATGTTATCTAAAAAAATATTTTTTGTAATAACAATATTCGCGCTAATCCTTTCGGGGTGCGTGCGATACGGGACAGACCCATCTACAAACCCGGCCCCTACTGACGTTTTTGATGACCGGCCTTTGCCGAGTGAATTTAATTTGGACAATTTAAAAACCGGCACAGCCGGCGCGAGTAGCGGGCCGACCAATACACCCGGCGTTTTGGTGACTGTGACGTTTACTCCCACGATAGACCCAAACGGGCCGACCTTTACCCCCACAGCCACCTTTCAACCCGGCGTGGTTTGTACAGCGCCAGCTTGTAGCGCGGGCCAGACTCTCGTCTGCCCGGGTGGCAATTGCCCAAATGCTTGCGGATTAGTGTGTAGTGGCGGAACTGGCGGAATCACCGCCACGTTCACCCCGCTTACGCCAGTCCCGGGCGGGGGCGGTGGTGGGGCTGTAGCCCGCCCAGCAACGTGGACGCTTCACGAAGGCGAATTCCCCTACTGCATCGCGCGTCGCTTCGATGTCGACCCAACGGCTTTATTAATAGCAAGTGGATTATCTGAAGGCTCGCTGTATAGCGCGGGCAGAGTGCTGACCATTCCGCAGACTGGCTCGTTCCCCGGGCCAAGGGCCTTAATCCCACACCCGGCATCCTATCGAGTCATCTCTGCTGAGGAAACTTTTTACAGCATCGCCTGCCTGTATGGTGACCCCCACCCGCAGAGAATTGCCGACGCAAACAGCCTGCCGATAAGTTCAGTTTTATCTGCCGGACAAACAATTAACATCCCCTAAAACTCAGGTTGACTTCCAATAACGCCCAGGTATTATTCACCTGGGCGTTTTATTATTGAAGGGCAACACACGAAAGGACCGAAAAGTGACATTCGAGCTGATCAAAAGTGAGCCATTGCTCAAAGGGCGCGCGTTTTCCATTCGCCGCGATTGGATGCGGACTCCCAATGGCGGAGAAACCAAGTTTGACATTATTGAGCATCACGGCTCGGTAATCATTGTGCCGCTGGACGCTGAGGGCAACCTGCTTTTTGTCCGCCAGTATCGTCATGCCGCCGCGCAAGATTTGTTGGAATTGCCTGCGGGCACGCTGGAGCCGGGCGAGGAGCCGCTCGTCTGCGCGGCGCGGGAAATACGCGAAGAGACGGGCTATGCGGCAGGAAAGCTTGAAAAGCTGGGGCAGTTTTTTCTGGCGCCTGGATATTCCACGGAGCTGATGACGGTTTTTCTGGCCACCAATTTAACCCATGCCCCGCTGGCCGCGGACGAGGATGAATTTATCAGCGTGGAAAAACTTCCAGTACCTGAGGCCCTCAACAGGGCGGGCCGGGGCGAATTTCCAGACGCGAAAACATTGGCGGCGCTATTTCTGGCCCGCCGTCATTTGTCGCAAATTAAAAAAAGGCGGGTGGTTTAGCGCTTAAAAAATCAACGCCGCTCATAGAGCGGCGTTGATAATTTGATCTTATTCAGCAGGAGGCGCATCGGCCAGTTTGCGCTGACGGAAGGTGATCCGTCCGCGTGCAAGGTCGTAGGGGGACATTTCGACGGCGACTCTGTCGCCGAGAAGAATGCGAATGTAGTACTTGCGCATTTTCCCGGAAAGATAAGCCAGGACTTCATGCCCATTATCGAGACGAACGCGGAATTGTGTGCCGGGCAGGGCCTCGACCACAACGCCGTCCATCTTAATTTTTGCTTCGTCCTTCGTCATATGCCTTCTCCAAATGGCCAGCCACTGCTTATTCGAAATCCTTGGTGGAACGTCGCTTCAGGCGGCGAATGGCCTTCTTCTTTTCCATGCGGCGCTGTTCGCTTTTTGAAACAAACCAGCGCTTGCGGCGAATGGTGCTGAGCACCCCGCTCTTAACCACTTTTTTGCGAAAGCGCTTGAGCAAGGAATCTTGTGATTCGCCAGAACGTAAATTTACTGCTGCCAAATTAATTCACCTCCTTCTGTATGGGAGTGTTGTATCCTGCCAAGAGAAATCCCTCAGCCGGATGGTTTGCTGAGGGATGTTTTGCTAACAAGGAACTGAGTTTGGTGACCAAATTTGATTCCTTCAAAATATTTTCTCCTCAGCAAAAAGGGAATGGGCAATCAATCTGTGCGCCCATTTTCAACTGCAGGCGGAATTATACCGCGCTGCAGTCCACGTGTAAAACGAAAAGTCCCTTGGCAATGACCTACTCTCCCAGGAGGCTGCCCTCCAAGTACCATCGGCGCTGACGGGCTTAACTGCCGGGTTCGGTATGTTACCGGGTGTACCCCCGTCGCTCAAATCACCAAGGGACGTTTTCACAACGTTAGGTCTGAATAGTAACTCTGAATGAAGTAGAAAAAGAATATCAAGTTCTCCGCACCACGGGATTAGCCCTCGACCATTAGTACGACTTAGCTGAACACATTACTGCGCTTACACTTGTCGCCTATATACCAGGTAGTCTACCTGGGGTCTTACTCCATTAAATGGATTACAGGGATCTAATCTTGAGGCGAGTTTCCCACTTAGATGCTTTCAGCGGTTATCTCTGCCGGACGTAGCTACTCAGCAATGCCGTTGGCACGACAACTGATACACCAGCGGTCCGTCCACCTCGGTCCTCTCGTACTAGAGGCAGACTCCCTCAAATCACCTGCGCCCACAGCGGATAGAGACCGACCTGTCTCACGACGGTCTGAA
>VFKQ01000066.1 GCA_009885445.1 Anaerolineaceae bacterium
AAGCCGCCGTCCTCGGCGGCGTTTTGCGAGTAAATCTTGCGCCGAGGACGGCGCAAGGAGCAAGCTCTATTTTTACTCGTATTTGTACGGTAGAGAAATTAAATTTATGAAAATCCACAGTCTCCCCGCCCTGCTCATCGTCCTCAGCCTCGCGCTCAACGCGTGCGCCTTTCAACCCCGCACGACAATCGTCACACCCAACCTTATCAACGTAGACGGCTCCGCCATCTTGCTTGACCTCGGCCTGGCATGGTCTGAACATTTCATGCACGAAAACAAAGACGTTACCATCGTCACGCAAAGCAACGGCAACGAAGCCGGTTTCGCCGCGTTAACAGACAGCACGGCCAACCTCGTCGCCGCCACGCGTCTGATGACGGACACCGAAATGGACGCCGCGCTCGCCAACGGCATCCACCCCATCGAGACTCTCGTCGCGCGTCAGGCCATCGCCATCATCGTCAACGCGCAAAATCCTGTCAGCGAATTAACCGTTGGACAAGTGGCCGACATCTATCGCGGAAAAATTAACAACTGGAACGAAGTCGGCGGCCGCGACGCGCCGATCACGCGCTTCGCCCCCGCGCCCAAAGCGGGTGCCCGCGCCTTCTTCGTCGACGCCGTTCTGCATGACAGCGCCACCGCCAGCGCCCATGCTGACGCAATTGACCGCTACATCTTTTGGATTCTGCACGGCGAGGGACAGTCCACCGCGCAACATCACGGCTTCGTGCCCATCCTCGCACTGCGCGCCACACGCACACACGCGCCGTAAGCTCTTGAGCTAAAGCAAAGAGCCAACTCTGCAAACGAGTTGGCTCTTTGTGGTTACAGGGGTTCTACGCGCGTTACGGCTTTACTGTATAAGCTGAGCCGATCACTGATTACTGAAAACTGATCACTGCCTCACCCCATGCGACCCGTAATATAAGCCTCGGTCAATTCTTCCTTCGGCTTCATAAATATTTGTGAGGTGGGCGAAAACTCCACCAGCTCCCCCAACCAGAACAAACCTGTGTGGTCAGAGACGCGCGCCGCTTGTTGCATGTTGTGCGTCACGATGACAATCGTGTAGTGCTCTTTGAGTTCGGCGATTAATTCCTCCACGCGCAATGTCGCCACCGGGTCCAGCGCCGACGTGGACTCGTCCATTAGAATCACCTCGGGCTGGATGGCAATCACGCGCGCAATACACAACCGCTGTTGCTGGCCGAGCGCAAGACTCAGCGCGTCGTCTTGCAATTTGTCCTTCACATCCTCCCACAACGCGGCGCGCTTCAGGCTAGACTCGATGATGCCGTCCAATTCGCTTTTGCTTTTCGTCATCCCCAGCACACGCGGACCAAAGGCCACGTTTTCATAAATAGATTGCGGAAACGGGTTCGGCTTCTGAAAGACCATGCCCACGCGCTGACGCAAATCCACCACGTCTACATCCGGCGCGTAAATGTCCGCGCCGTTCAGCAAAATCTTTCCCTCCACACGCGTCTGTGCGATGGTGTCATTCATGCGGTTAAGACAACGCAAAAACGTGGACTTGCCGCAACCCGACGGGCCAATCAAGGCAGTCACTTGACGCGGCTGAACCTCCAGCGAAATATTGAAGAGCGCGCGCTTTTCACCATAAAAGAAATTAAGGTCTTGCACGGAGATGACCGGGGAATTCATGCCAAAATTTTATCATGTCTATCAGGTTTTTCCGCTATAATCCAGTCAATGAATATCCGCTGGTCACATTTACTTTTTGTTTTTTGTTTTCTGCTTTCCGCCTGCGGCGCCGATTCATCGTCAGGCTCCACCTCCCCCGCCCTCTACATTGAAAATAAAGGCTCCGACACTATCGTCAATCTCGCGCTGGCCTGGGCCGAGCGCTATCAGGGAGAACACGCCGAGGTGCGCATCTCCGTTACCGGCGGGGGGTCTGGCACGGGCCTCGCGGCGCTGATCAACGGCACAGTGGATATCGCCAACTCGTCACGCAAAATCAAAGAGGAGGAGATCGCCGACGCGCAGGCCAATGGCATCCAGCCTGTGGAGCACACCATCGCCCGCGACGCCATCGCGGTCATCGTCAATCCTGAAAACCCCGTCAGCGAATTAACCCTGCAACAGATCGCGGATATTTACAGCGGAAAAATTAACAACTGGCGCGAGGTCGGCGGCGAAGACCGGCCCATCGTGCGCCTCTCGCGCGAAACCAATTCGGGCACGCACGTTTATTTTCTCGAAACCGTTTTGCGCCTCGGCAGTAAAGAAGACAAGACCCTCTTCGCCACGAACACCCTGCTACTGCCCTCCTCGGAGGGCATCATCGCAGAAGTGCGCCAGAATCCGAATGCCATTGGTTACGATGGACTCGGCTATGTGCCCAGTGACGTAAAAACGATTGCCATCGCAAAAGCGGAGGGCGACCCATTCGTCTTGCCCTCTGCCGCAACGGTCGACGATAAAACCTACCCCATCGCGCGCGACCTCTACATGTACACCGCCGGCGAGCCGATCGGCGCGATCAAAGATTATCTCGAATGGATTCTCTCGCCCGAAGCGCAGAATATCGTTTTGGAACTTGGGTTTGTCCCCATTAAATAATTGTCGAAAATGATCAAGATAAAATTTCAGCCCTCTCTCAACGCGAATGGGCGAATACTAAAGTACGGTGTGACGCGAATTCTTTTTAAATCTATTCGCGCAATTCGCTCACACCTGCACTTGCGCGCGATGCAAGTGTTCGCATAATTCGCGTTAAAAACGAAACAACCATGCAAAAACCCCTGCACTGGCGCGAAATCATCATCACCCGTCTCATTCAAGCGAGCGGCTATTCGGCGATTCTTTTTGTGGCCGCCATCTTTTTATTTTTGATGCGCGAAGGCCTGCCCGCGCTGGGCGAAGTTAAATTCAGCGACCTGCTCGCAGTGCGCTGGTATCCGATCGAAGCTTATTTCGGAATCCTGCCGCTCATCACTGGCTCGCTGATCATCACCATCGGGGCCATGCTGATTGCCTTTCCGCTCGGCATAGCCACCGCCGTTTACATTTCAGAAATTGCGCCGCGCTGGGTGCGCGAGATTCTTAAACCGCTGGTGGAATTATTGGCCGGACTGCCCTCCGTCATGCTTGGATTCCTGGGCATCCTGGTTGTCTCCCCATTTCTACGCACCGCGCTGGACCTGCCAACGGGTCTGAGCGCCTTTGCCGGGTCGCTCCTTTTGGGCGGCATCGCCGTGCCGACAATTGTCAGCATCGCCGAAGACGCACTAGACGCCGTGCCGCGTTCGTATCGCGAAGGCGCCTGGGCGCTCGGCGCAACGAAATGGCAGACCATCTGGCGCGTGACTCTGCCCGCCGCCCGCTCAGGTGTGCTGACGGCGATCATGCTCGGCATTGGCCGCGCCATCGGCGAGACAATGGCTGTGATGATGGTCACCGGCAACGCGCCCGTGCTAGCCATCACGCCGGGCAGTCTCTTCGCCCCCGCGCGCACCATGACCGCCACCATCGCCGCCGAAATGGGCGAAGTCGCCAGCGGCAGTACCCACTATCACGTGTTGTTCTTCATCGGCATTGTGCTCTTTATGATTTCGCTGGCAGTCAACATCGCCGCCTCGTCGGTTGTCTTCCGCGCCAAGAAACGCGCGGAGAGGATTCTTTCTTAACCTAACCCCCGGCCTCTTCCCTAAAGGGAAGGGGAGAAAATAAATGAACCATTCCTCCTCCACCCGCAACCTCATCCAACGCATCGGCTTCGGCGCGTTGAGCGTGCTGGCCTTCGTCACCGTTGCGCCGATCATCGGCACCGCGCTTTATATTCTCTGGCATGGCGGCTCGGCCATCTCGTGGGAATTCCTAAGCGGCTTCCCGCGCGACGGAATGCGCGCGGGCGGAATTTTGCCCGCCATCGTCGGCACGTTCTACCTGACGGTGGGCACGGCCATCTTCTCGGTCCCGCTTGGAATCGCTGCGGCCATTTACCTCTCCGAGTACGCGCCCGATAATCGTTGGACTCGACTCATCCGCATCGCTATCATCAATCTGGCGGGCATCCCCTCGGTGGTCTACGGCCTCTTCGGGCTGGGACTCTTCGTCATCTTCCTCAAGTTTGGCACCAGCATCCTGGCCGCATCGCTGACGCTCTCGATCATGACCCTGCCCGTCATCATCAGCACCTCCGAGGAGGCTTTGCGCTCCGTGCCGCAGGCCTTTCGCACGGTGAGCATCTCGGTCGGCGCGACCCGCTGGCAGACCATCCGCCGCATCGTCTTAAAGGAAGCGCTCCCCGGAATCTTGACCGGAGTCATCCTCGGCCTTGAACGCGCCGCTGGTGAGACCGCTCCGATTCTATTCACGGGCGCGGCCTTCTTCCTGCCGCAATTGCCCAACTCCCACTCGACGCGACCATGGCCGTGCCTTATCACCTTTTTGTCATCTCGACGCAAGTACCCAACATGCCGATTCAAATTCAATATGGCACCGCGTTGGTGTTGCTGGTTTTTGTGTTGGGAATGAATCTGACTGCAACCGTGATTCGCTCAAGGGCGAGGGCAAAGCGGCAGTGGTAGACAAGTAGACAAGTAGACAAGTAGACAGGTAAACAGGTAAACAGGTAAACACGCAATACGAAGTACGCAACACCTATCTCCTAACTCGCATCTCGCACCCCGCATCTCGCAACACACAATCACATGGATAAAATCCTGATCGACTCCCTCTCCCTCCAATACGCCGACGGCACAGAATCACTGCGCAACGTCAGTTTGGCGATTCCCGAGAAAGCCATCACCGTGCTTTTCGGGCCGGCGGGCGGAGGCAAGTCCACGTTGTTGCGCTGTCTGAATCGACTCAACGACCTCACCGAAGTGCGCGCCTCGTCAGGGAAAGTTTTGATTGACGGCGAAAATGTCCTCGACCCAAAAACGGACGTGATCGCCCTGCGCCGCAAAGTGGGCATGGTCTTTGCCCGTCCGGTCGTGTTGCCCATGTCGATTCGCGGCAATCTCACTTACGGACTCGAACTCGCCGGTGAGACTCGTCGCTCGCGCCTCGATGAAGCCGTGGAGCGCAGTCTGCGCCTGGCCGCGATCTGGGACGAAGTGAAAGACCGCCTCGACGAACCCGCCATCGCCCTCTCTGGCGGACAGCAACAGCGCGTTTGTCTGGCGCGCGTACTCGCCCTCCAGCCAGAGATCGTCCTTTTGGATGAACCCACTTCGGGCCTGGATCCGATCTCGACAGGCAAAGTCGAAGCCGCATTGCAGGAACTCAAAAAGGATTACACCATCATCCTTGTTCCGCACTCCGTCCAACAAGCGGGCCGCACAGCGGATCACGCCGCGTTCTTTTTGCAGGGCGAACTCGTGGAATTTCAACCCGGCCACGGAATTTTCACCAATCCACGCGACAAACGCACGGAAGATTATGTGACCGGGCGGTTTGGGTAATCACAAACTTCCGAAGTCTCAGAGACTTCGGAAGTTTTTTTTATCGCGTTAACAGCCCCTTAACATCCTCGCCTGCCCGCTATGGTATATTCGCATTGATGACTGAAACTATTTTAATCGTCGAGGATGAACCCTCACTGCAAGAAACGCTGGCCTACAATCTCAAGAAGGAGGGATACGTCGTTGAAGCCGTCGGCGACGGACGCTCCGCACTCGAAGCGGCGCGGCGACTCAAACCAGATTTGATCGTGCTCGATATCATGCTCCCCGAAATGGACGGCTTCGAAGTGGCGCGCGTTTTGCGCAAAGAAATGTCCGCCGCGATTCTGATGCTCACCGCGCGCGACGACGAGATTGACCGCGTCGTGGGTCTCGAAGTGGGCGCGGACGATTACCTGACCAAGCCGTTTTCGATGCGCGAACTGCTGGCGCGCGTCAAAGCGCAACTGCGCCGCGGCAGATTGTTGCGCGAAGAACTTGGAAAATCAAATGAAGCCGCGCCGCATGAAACGTTGACCTTCGAAAACCTATCCATCAACCTGACACGCCGCGAAGTGACCCTCGGCGGCGAAGTGCTGGCGCTCAAACCAAAAGAATATGAACTCCTGCTCTTTTTTGCCGAACATAAAAGCCATATGCTCTCGCGCGAATTCGTGCTCGAACGCGTCTGGGGCTGGGATTATGTCGGCGACAGCCGCACCGTGGACGTCCACGTGCGCTGGTTGCGCCAGAAGATCGAAAAGGATTCAGCAATTCCAACGCGCATTGTCACCGTGCGCGGAGGCGGGTACAGATTTGAAGGATGAAAGATGAAGAGCGATAGTTAAGTTGGACACTTTTTCTTTGGCAATTATTATTTTTGTAGTTTTTCTCGCCGCATGGCTGGGGTGGCGATATTTACAAATGCGCCGCGGCATTCAAGCCATCACGGACCAAATCAAACGCGGCGACAATTCGTTTGAATTTTCGTCCGAACTTGGCGAACTTGCCAGTGCGGTCAACGCGCAATTCCTATCTCGCAATTCGCAACTCGCATCAAGCAACACAGAGCGCGCACGTCTCTCAACCATCCTCGACCAACTCAGCGACGGTGTGTTGATTGCCGACGCCGAGGGGCGAATCCAGTTTAGCAACCCCACAGCAGAAAAACTATTCGGCTCACCTCTGGCTGGACGTTCGGTGATAGAAACGATTCGACATCACACGCTCGTGGATGCGTGGCGTCGTTGCCGCGACACTGGCGAATTGCAAACGGAATCAGTTGAAATTCCCTCCACGCGGCAATTTCTGCAACTCATCGTTGTCCCCGACCGCGACACGCGCGGCGGTACGCTCCTGCTCGTGCAAGATTTGACGCGCGTGCGCAAACTCGAAACCGTGCGCCGCGACTTCATCAGCAACCTCTCGCACGAATTGCGGACTCCGCTCGCTTCGCTCAAAGCGTTGACCGAAACCCTGCAAGACGGCGCACTGACCGACCCCGAGGCGGGTCCGCGCTTCCTGGAACGGATGCACACTGAAGTGGACGCGCTGACCAAGATGGCGCAGGAATTGCTCGACCTGTCGAAGATCGAATCTGGACAAATGACCCTCGACTTGAAATCCGTCACCCCGCTGACATTGCTCCACAGCGCGGTAGAGCGCATGCGCATGCAATCTGAACGCGCAGGAGTTAGCCTGATTGTTGAAGCCGCAGTTACCCCAAACATCAAGGTAGATGCTACGCGGCTCGAGGGAGTGCTCGTGAATCTGATTCACAACGCAGTCAAGTTCACGCCGCGCACAGGTTCGGTGATCGTATCCGCACAGTCAAAAAACAACGCGATCATCTTCGCAATACGCGACACGGGCGCAGGCATCCCTGCTGACGACCTGCCGCGTATTTTCGAGCGCTTCTATCGCGTCGATAAATCCCGCACGGGCAGTGGCGCTGGCCTGGGACTTTCAATTGCGAAACACATTGTGGAAGCGCACGGCGGAAAAATTTGGGCCGAAAGTCGCGAGGGCGAGGGAAGCGCGTTTTACTTTTCGATTCCGTTAGTTTAAACCATTGCATATTTGTTGTGCGTTAGCAAACCCTTTGTAAAGCACAGGTTTATTACTCCGTGCTATCCTATGGGCATGGAAATATTCTTGATCCTTACAGTGATTGCAATGTTTGCAGTCGTCATCATTGATACGGGGCAGAAGCGGCGTGCCTACCTGTGCCAGCGGGTCAAGGCCACGAAGCGACCTGGTCGTACCAGGATATAGTTTTATTCTTCTCCTCTGTGCATAAGAGCCTGGCCTCCTTCCAGGCTCTTATGCGTTAAAGACCATAAGGTTTTGAAACCCCTGTAGCCTGAATATTTAACAAGACTTTAACCTGTTCTTCTCTTGACATTAAACAGCGCTTGATAAGATATGAGCATGAAAACATCAAGGCAGAAAAAAGAAATGAGGAGATTGAAATGGAAACGATGATTCTCGCGTTCATAATCCTGGGTCTGTTGATTGTCTTCACGGTTGACGCAGTCCAAAAGCAAAATGGTTCTCTCGCAAAGACGGACAGGAATAACGGAGGCTAAAATGTTGAGTATTTTTCTGGGAGTCTACTTGTTTGTTTCACTCGCGACTACAGGATTGTTATGGGCGGTCTTGATCGCAGCAAAACGTCACGATCAAGAGACGGGATACTATACAGACTAATTCCCCCCCGATATGAAGTGAGCAATTTAAAATCGTTTACGAAATGTTAAAGTTGATTTCACATCTTCTTCATCTGGGGGTTATCATGGGGCTAACAAACGGAGATAAAAGATGATGCTCTTCAGCTCACTCACCTTCGTTGCCATGCTCATCGTCTTTGGCATAGACGCTTCTCAAAAACGCCGCGACTTTCGGGTAAAGCGATAAGTTGCTTCATGGCGCTCTTCTCCTCCTTGGGCCGCAAGGCCGCCACCCGCTGAAATGCGGGTGGTTTTTTTGTTAACCCAACCCGAACATGCCGTTGAACCGCCCTTAATCAATGTGGGATAAAGTAAAACCAAGGAGAAATCATTATGGGACTTGCCGATTTACACACGCACACCATTTACAGTTACGACGGGACCGCCAGCGTGCCGGCTGTGTTACAGCGCGCGCATGAGCTGGGCATGGACGTGATTGCGATCACTGACCACGATGAAATTCGCGGCGCGCTCGAAGCGGTTGAACTTGCGCCACACTACGGTGTGGAAGTCATCCCGGGAATCGAGATCACCACTGCACAAGGCGACCTGTTGGCGCTGGGCATCACTGAGCCGGTGAAAGCAGGCCTGCCCCTGCTCGAAACTATTTTGAAAGTACGCGCGCTTGGCGGGGTATGTATTGCTCCGCACCCCATGGCGCACGGCATGGGCATGAAAAGTTTGAGCGCGCAATCCATTTTGAAAGTATTGAAAATCAGCGAAGTGGCGGATACTTTAATTGGCATCGAAACCTACAACGCCACCGCACTAGATCGCGTCGGCAGCCATGCTGGCCGTGGGCACAGGTCTGACGGCGGTGGGCAACAGCGACGCGCATGTGCTTGACGCGATTGGCCTGGGCGCCACAGAATTTGAAGGGCAGGGCGTGCCCGCCCTATTGTCCGCGTTACGAAGCGGGCGGACGAGTGTCCGCCGTCAAAAAGAGTGGAACTCCATTCGCATCGTCAGCAGTTGGGCGTTGAATTATGTCGGCAGTGCGTTTACCCGCCTAACGATGACAACGCGCTAAAAATCAAAGGAAAATTAATCATGGAAAAACATATTCTAGTCACCAATGACGATGGAGTTACTGCGCCGGGCCTACTGGCGCTTGTGGCGGAAATGAAAAAAATCGGCAAAGTAAGCGTTTTCGTGCCGGACCGCAACTGGTCTGGCGGCGGGCACGTGAAGACTTTGGACCGCGCCCTGCGCGTGAAAGAGACTCGCCTCGCCGATGGCACGCCAGCTTTTGCCAGCGACGGTGCGCCTTCTGACTGTGTGGCGCTGGCAACGTTGGGTTTTTTAAAAGAACCTATTGACCTCGTGGTTTCGGGCATCAACAACGGCGCCAATCTCGGCCATGATGTCACCTACTCTGGCACAGTCACCGCCGCGATGGAGGCCTCCATCGCAGGCATCCCTTCGGTGGCGGTGTCGCTTGAGTTGCTGGAAAATCATGTTAGCGATATGGATTACGCTCCCTCAGCGCGCATCGCCCGCAAAGTGGTGGAACGCGTTCTTGCCAATGGGCTGGCCCCCGAATTTCTACTCAACGTAAACGTGCCTTATCTGGCGCACGATCAGATTAAGGGATTCCAAATGACGCGTCAGGGATTGCGCGTTTATCATAGCCGCCTCGACGAACGCGTGGACCCGCGCGGACGCGCCTACTACTGGATCGGCGGCGACGCGCCCACCGGGGTGGCGGAGCGCGGCTCCGATGTGGGCGCCCTGGCTGACGGCTACGTCTCGATCACGCCCCTGCAATTAGACCTGACTGCGTATCGCGCGTTGAGCGAGATCAACACCTGGAACTGGCAGGACGATTAAAGTTTCTGTTAAACGATTCATGGAACGCGGGCTTCAGCCCAACAAAAAAATTCCCGCCCTCAATGCCCCCTTCCTGCCGCCTGTGCAGGAGGTTTTGTTTACCAGACGTTAACCTGCTCTTCCAATGGCATTAAGAGGGTATTGATAAGATACTGCCATGACAAACCTAAAGGAGAAAAAAGAAATGACCAAAACTGTCCGTTCGTCCCTGTTTGCAATGTTAGCCCTCACCCTCGTCGTGGCCGCCTGTGCCCCGGCGACCACCGTGGTTCCCCCCACTGTCGCCGCGCCCACCAAGGTCCCCGCGACCACCGTGCCCCCCACCATTGATCC
>VFKQ01000056.1 GCA_009885445.1 Anaerolineaceae bacterium
CAGGTGACTGTCACTTTTCCCTATTCTCTGTTCTCTTCTCTCTACTCTCTTCCTACTTCACCAAATTCCTCAACACCGTATGGAGAATCCCTCCGTTGCGGTAGTAATTCACTTCCACGTCCGTGTTCAACAGCGCGGTGACCTTGAACTCCAGCGCCCAACCGTCGGACCTGGCCGCCTTCACCGTCAGTTGACTCTGCGGCTTGAGATTATTCAAGCCCGCGATGTCGAATGTCTCACTGCCGTCGAGGCCCAGCGACTCGGCGTTCTGCCCGTCCACGAATCTGAGCGGGAGCACACCCATGCCCACCAAATTGGAGCGATGGATGCGCTCAAACGATTCGGCAATAACGGCTTTCACGCCCTGCAACATCGGTCCCTTCGCGGCCCAGTCACGGCTCGAGCCGGTGCCATATTCCTTGCCCGCCAATACGATCGTCGGGATTCCAGCCGCCATATATTTCACAGCCGCATCAAAGATCGGCATCACCTGATCATCGTCCACGGTCTGCGGATCATCATCAAAAAATTTCGTCCAGTTGCCTTCCTTCGGCGCGACCAGCAAATTCTTCAAACGGATATTCGCGAACGTGCCGCGCGCCATCACCTGGTCATTGCCACGGCGCGCGCCGTAGGAATTAAAATACGCGGGAGCCACGTCGCGTTCCTGCAAATATTTTCCGGCGGGGCTGTCATTGGCGATGTTGCCCGCGGGCGAGATATGGTCGGTGGTGATCGAGTCGCCGAACAGGCCCAGCACGCGCGCTGATTTAATATCTTGAATCGAATCCGCTGTCAGCGAAATATTTTGGAAGTAAGGCGGATGATGAATGTAGGTCGAGTCTTCGTCCCACGCATACAAGTCGCCCTCGGCCACTTTAATTTCCTTCCATGCGTCCGAGCCGCTGAACACGTCGGCGTATTTTTCTTTGAACATCGCGGCCTTCACACTGCCCGCCACCAGATCGCCGATCTCCTGCTGCGTGGGCCACAAATCTTTTAAGAAAACCGGCGCGCCACTTTGGTCAACGCCGAGCGGCTCGTTGACCAAATCAATATCTACAGTGCCCGCCAACGCGTATGCGACGACAAGCGGCGGGGACGCCAGATAATTGGCCTTCACTTGCGGATGGACTCTGCCCTCAAAATTACGATTGCCCGAAATGACCGCCGCCGCAACCAGGTCCGCGC
>VFKQ01000330.1 GCA_009885445.1 Anaerolineaceae bacterium
AATAGAGCTTGCTCCTTGCGCCGTCCTCGGCGCAAGATTTACTCGCAAAACGCCGCCGAGGACGGCGGCTTGAGCCTATGTAATTTAGACTTCATGTACGGTAGAGAATGTCGCGTTACAATTAAAAACATCAGCCCCTGCCTTTTGGACAGGGGCTGATTTATTATTTCTCAATGGCTTGTTCTGATTTCAAAGATGGAACCGGCGCGCGGCGCATCTGGTCTTCTTGCACGGTGCGCAGGCCGTTGCGAACTTGATTAGAGAGGCGCTCCAACTCGGCTTGCAGGTTGTTGAGCGCGGTGACCACGTAATCGTCTGCGTCACCACGGATGCCCTCGGCTTCGGCGCGCGCCTGACTGATGATGGTCTCAGCGCGACGTTGGGCGTCTTGCACGATTACGTCACGATGGACTAAGTCATCCGCTTTTTGGCGGGCGATCTCCACCGTGCGGTTGGCCTCTTCTTGCGCCTGCGCATTGATGCGGTCCTTTTGCGCGAGCAGTTGTTGGGCCTTCTTCACTTCTTCAGGGATGGAGATACGCATCTGGTCGATGATGTCCAGCATCTTGTCCTCGTCCACCATCACATTGCGCGTCAACGGGACGGCTTTGCTGTCGTTGAAGAGTTCTTCGAGTCGGTCTATTAAGTGCAGGATGTCCATAAGTTCCTCCAGCCTAAGTCATCAGGCAGGGACAGAAATGTATTCAGCAAAGCTTTGAGATTCAGGAATCGGTAATTTATCTTCCATCAAGCCTTGAACATGAAATTCAATAGCTTCGTGCATATTGAAAGCAGCCTCTTCATGTGTTTCGCCCGTGGCAATACACCCTGGAAGATCGGGGGAATAAGCGGAGTAATTATTGTTTGTTTTTTCAATGATAATCAAAAAACGATGCATCTTATTCTTCCTTGTTGCTCAACTTTTTGATCTGCGCTTGTTTAAAAATACTACTCAAGGTGCCGGGCGCAAGGTCGTGACTTGGATGGCCGGCTACTGTTACCCGTCCAGCCTTTTGATGGTGCTTAAATTGACGATGACTACCGCGTGTTGCCACAATGTACCAGCCAGCCATCCGCCTCAATTAATTTTATTGCATCCCTTACTTTCATTTGGCTATTCTAGCACAATTAATATAGAAGCAATCTCAGCCACAGGTTGGAACGCCCGCCCGCTTGCATTAATCCCGCAACGAATTCGGCGGGGACTGAGGGTCGCCATCCCCGATTTTTCTTTTCAGCGCCTCATGCACGAAGGGCGGCACCATCGAAGAGACATCGCCCTCCAGCATGGCGATCTCGCGGACGGTGGTGCCCGAGAGAAAGGTGTGCTCCTCGGCAGTGATCAGCGCGACGATCTCGATATCTTCAGCGAGACGGTGATTGGCCAGCGCCATGCGGAACTCGAACTCGAAGTCGGAGAACACGCGCAGTCCGCGCACGATGACCTGCGCGCCGATCTTGCGGGCGAATTCCACAGTCAGCCCGCTGTAGCCCATGACGCTGATCTTTTTATCATCGGCGAAAGCCTGACGCACGAGGGCAATGCGCTCCTCCGGCGAGAACAATAGACTCTTGAGCGGCTTGTCGTAAACCGCCATGACCACTTCGTCAAAGAGACGTGAGGCGCGGCGGGCAATGTCTATGTGGCCGTAATGGATCGGGTCGAAGGTGCCGGGGAAGATTGCTTTAACCATGATTCTCCGTTAATGCATGTAGGGGCACGGCGCCGCCGTGCCCCTACTGTAATTACGAAACGTCCCCTTTACCTTTGCCCCAGAATCTGCCCAGCGCCTCGGCCAATAATTTGTGTTCGGCCTGTTCGAGATTGGGGTCTTTTTCAAATAATGCTTGTGCCTGTGTACGCGCCTTTTCAATGAGAGGCAAATCGGTGATGCTGGCCATGCGCAGACCAGCGCCGAAGCCCGCCTGACGTGTGCCGAGGAACTCGCCGGGTCCGCGCTGTTGCAGATCGCGGTCGGCGAGGATAAAGCCGTCGTTCGTCTCGGCCATGGCTTGCAGACGTTCGTTCTCGACCGCGTCTTCGCGGTCGGGAATCAGCAGACAATACGATTGCGCCGCGCCGCGTCCGACTCGTCCGCGCAGTTGGTGGAGTTGCGCCAAACCAAATCGGTTCGCGCCTTCAACGAGCATGACCGTCGCGTTGGGTACGTCCACGCCCACCTCGACGACGGTGGTGGTGACGAGCATGTCATATTTCTTATCGCGGAAGTCGGCCATGACGCGGTCTTTCTCGGCGGGCTTCATGCGTCCGTGGAGCAGACCGATCTTATACTCAGGGAAGATTTCTTTAGAAAGTTTTTCGTGTTCTTCTGTCGCGGCCTTTAAAGATTCAAGTTTTTCGCTCTCTTCGATGAGCGGATAGATGACAAACACCTGCCGCCCGTCCTTCACCTGCGAGCGGACCATCGAGTAGGCGCGCTCGCGCTCCTGCGGACGGAGCACAAACGTCTCGATGGGCTGGCGGCCGGCGGGCATCTCGTCCATCACCGAGAGGTCGAGGTCGCCGTAAATTGTCAGCGCGAGCGAGC
>VFKQ01000279.1 GCA_009885445.1 Anaerolineaceae bacterium
AATAGAGCTTGCTCCTTGCGCCGTCCTCGGCGCAAGATTTACTCGCAAAACGCCGCCGAGGACGGCGGCTTGAGCCTATGTAATTTAGACTTCATGTACGGTAGAGAAATCGGAAAATAAAAAGAGGCCGTCACTTTGAAAGTGACGGCCTCTTTGCGGTGTAAATTTATTTCGGCCAGATGGCCAGCTCGAGGGTGATGCGCTCGAAGTAACTATCTTGGGGCATCGCGCCGGAGCCGTATTCCAAATCCACGACGGTGGCCAGTAATTGCAGGGTGGCGGTTTCGAGGATGATTTGCGCCTGCGGCTGAAGCTGGACGAGTTCGCCTTTGGCTTCGAGCCTGCCGCGAATGTTGACATCTGAAAACGCATGAGGACTCATCAACACTTTCGTGGCGGTCTTGATATCGTTTTTGTCGAACAGCCAGATTTCGATGGCGGTGACCTTCTTGGGTTCGCCGACGCCGACGGCTTCTGAAATGCCCACGCCATATTCGCCGAGGAATTCACCGGCGGCAGAATCAATGCTGAATGATTCGTCGTAGAGGTCGTCGCCTAAAACGTAGGTGGTCATGGTGCGCGTGATGGGGTCTTGCAGACCCATTTTGCCGAAGTCTGTTTTTTCAACGGCGCGATTAAGTTCCTGTGCCTGACGGGCGGGGGAAAAATCTTCAGGAGTTAGTTTTTTTCCAAATATCAAAGGTCGCACGACGAAGAATGCCACAGCACCCAGCACCAAAAGCGCCGCGCCAATCAGAATCCATTTTATATTCGGGTTTGATGTGGGTGCGCCGCCGGTGTCTGGAGTGGCAATTGCCTGCCCGTTCGCCTCCAACATGGCGGCAATCGAGCCGCGCTTTGATTCGATCAGCGCGGCAAAAGCAAAAACGTCGCCCGGGTTTTGCTTGCCCGGATTATTGAAAACAATTTTATAGGCGCTGGCCGCATTATTGCCCAGTGTATCCCAACGCGCCAAAGCAAGATCTGCATCGTGGTTGAGGCCAAACGAGTCAATCGTCATGCGCATATATTCAACGCGATAATTCTCGGCAAGAATATCTGGGCTGGCGTCCTTCCATTCAACAGGCAACAAGCCCCAGCCCAAGACAACCAGCCCAAATACTATTCCAGTAATGCCTGCCAGCGCGGCGGCGATTGTGGGGTTTTTCAAAAAATTTAACAGGCGCATCATTTGCTCCTTTGGAGGTTTCGCTTAAAGATGACTTGCGTATTGCACCCCATTATACAGAAGAAACACACTTTCGCCAAAGGTTAGCGCCGCTCTAGGAGATATAGACGCCGCTCCGATTCGCGCACATCCACAGAGTCGCGGATGTGGAACCTGCCCCCAAAAGCGGATTCAAATCCCTCGCGGGTGTAGCCATCGAAGATATCGCGGCGACTGCGCAACAACTTCTGCACCTGTGAGTCGGGTTTGGGCACCCATTCGATTACCAGCTGACGGCAGATTCCCGCGAAGAAATCCGCGAGGCGCGGCAGGGGCACGTTGTTCGAGATGGCCAGGTGATGAATCAGCGCGAGCGCGAAGACCATGTCGGCGGGGCCGCGCTGAATGAGCGAGTCGCGCTCCTCGTTGGCGAATCCCAACGATGGGCTGGGGTTGGTCAGGTCGAGCAGGAGCGGCAAAATATTTTTCTCTTTGGCCGCTTTCACTGCGCGGTAGTTTTGCTCCACTGCCGAGGGATCGATGTCCCAAGACACCGTTTTGATATTCATGCGGCTGGCGAGTCTGCTGAACTCGCCGTTGTTCGCGCCCAAGTCCCAGACCGAGGCGGGTTTGTTTTCATTCAGCCAGCGAGCAATGGTTTCTTTTTTATGTTCAAAAGCAGAATCGGAATAATTTGTGTTTGCATAATATTCTCCCCACTCGGTGCCGGAGGGTTTCCAATTTAATTTCTGGACGGCTTTCTCTAAACTATCCAGCAGACCAGTGAGCGCGTTCTGGCTGACGCCGCGCGCAACCGTGGACTTCACGTCCGCGTCGGCGTAGCGCGTTTGGGCGGATGCGTGGATGTGGATGTGAGCCTGCAAACCAAAATCGAAACGGGTGCGCGCTGGCAAAAGGCGACTGGCCAGATTAAGCGGAACCCCATCGATGTGGACGCGCAGGAGTCCGCTCAGGCGAATATCCACCAGCGCCATCAATGCCAGCGGGGCGAGGAAGTGCTGACAGAATTGGCGATAAGCGTCCCAGGGTTTGCCAGGCTGATAGATTTCAAACGAGAGCGTGTCTATCAGCGTGGCTTTGCCATGCACAAATTGGATGTTGTAGGCGCTGGCATCTTTGAGAGTCATGCCTGCTTTGAGCGCGCGCTTTTGAATCGAGAGCGTTGCCAGCGCGGCGTCTTTTAATTCGCCGAACGACCATTCGTAGGGATACGAAATAAACGGCACGCGCTGTGGTTGAATCACTTTAAATGAAAGCGACGCGTCGGCGGGCGGCGCGTCCACTTCGCTGTGCGGAATCAGCAAGCTGGCTTTGACGAGTCTTTCGTACAGCCCGGAGTCCATCAGGCGCGAATAATCTTTGCTCGCGGTGTGGTTAACCTGTCGGTACAGAATCCCCGCACGAGAAAACAGGAACCCGCTCGGGTCGCGGAAAGAGGCGCCGAGCGGGTCGTGGTTAATTGTCATCTGTTGAATCGTCGTCGGGCGCGGGTTTATATCCAAACCAGCCACGGATTTTTCCCCACGAGCCGCGCATGGCCACGCCGATTCCTAAAATGGCGGCGATGGCAACTTGAATGATGATGCTCCCCGAGCCGGGGTCAAAATATGGGGGTGGAGCGAAATGCATGACGACCTCTATTCTGCCATTTCAGGCAGGATGGATTCGAGCGGGAAGAATTGCTCACACTTGATGCACTGCGCTTGGCGTTTGTTGGCGACGACGAGCAAGCCGCCGTCGTTCGGGCAGGGTTGCACGAGCGGACGCTTCCACGAAGTGAAATCACAATTGGGATAGTTGATGCATCCGTAAAAGGTGCGGCCCTTGCGCGTTTTTCGGTCAACGAGTTCGCCGCCGTCGGTGGGACACAGCACGCCGATTTTTTCGAGCCAGGGTTCGGTGTAACGGCAGGTGGGAAAATTTCCGCATGAAATAAATTTTCCGAAGCGGCCGTAACGGATGACCAGCTCGCCACCGTCGGTGGGACAGATGCGCCCGATCGGCTCGGGGCCGGACTTTGTGACGGGCATCTCGGCCTGGGCCCTTTCGATATCTTTGGCGAAGGGCCGATAAAACTCGTTGATGACCTCCACCCACTCGGCCTGACCGGAGGCGATCATGTCGAGGTCTTGCTCCATGCGCGCGGTGAATTGTGTGTCAACGATGTCGCTAAAATATTGCACCATTAAATCGTTGACTTGCATGCCGATCTCGGTGGGCGTCAGACGTTTGTCTTCACGGGTGACGTAGCCGCGCTGTTGAATTGTGGAAATCGTCGGCGCGTACGTGGAGGGGCGGCCAATGCCATTTTCTTCGAGCGCGGCCACGAGCGAGGCTTCAGAGAAGCGCGGCGGCGGCTGGGTGAAATGTTGCTCGGGAATCAGGCGCACGAGTTGTTGATTCTGTCCCTCGGCGATGCCTGCCGGAATTTTTACATTCTCTTCATCTTCTTCGGGCTTCACGTCTTCGTTCTTGGCTTCTTCATAAACGACCAGGAAGCCCATGAATTTCACAGCCGAGCCAGATGCGCGGAACATATATTCGTGGTCGGCCTTGCCGGTCACTTCCACTTGCAAGGTGTCGTAGACTGCGGCTTCCATTTGCGAAGCCACAAAGCGTTGCCAGATGAGGTTGTAAAGCTTGAACATAGCCGGCTCGAGGAAAGCTTTCACTTTCTCCGGTTCGCGCATCACAGATGTCGGGCGTACGGCTTCGTGCGCCTCTTGCGCGCTGGCGTTTTTGGTTTTGTATTTCGGCGCTTCGGCGGGCAAAAAGTCCGCGCCGTATTTCGCGGTAACAAACTGACGCGCCTCGGCCTGCGCAGATTCGGCCACGTTGGTTGAGTCTGTGCGCATGTAGGTAATCAACCCTGTGGTGCCGCCCTCGCCCACATCCTGGCCTTCGTAGAGTCCTTGAGCCAAAGCCATGGTGCGGCGCGTTGGAAAGCCCAATTTGCGCGAGGCCTCCTGTTGCAAAGTGGACGTGGTAAACGGCGCAGACGGTCTGCGGCGGCGCTCACTGCGCTTGACCTTGGTCACCTGATAGGCGGCCTTTTCCATGTCTGCGAGCAGAGACTTGGTGGTCTCTTCATTATTAAGTTCAACATCCTTCTCGTCCATCTTGGTCAGTTTGGCCAGCCACGTCTGACGAATGCCCTCGGGCTGAAATTCTCCGTGAATAGACCAGTATTCAACGGGAATAAAATCTTCAATGGCGCGTTCACGCTCCACGACAAGTTTCAGCGCCACAGATTGCACGCGGCCCGCCGAAAGACGTCCGCGCACTTTCTCCCACAAAATGGGACTGATGCTGTAACCCACGAGACGATCCAAAATACGGCGCGCCTGCTGGGCGTCCACCAAGTCCATGTTGATCGCGCGCGGGTGCGCAAAGGCCTCTTGCACGGCGTGCTCGGTAATTTCATGAAAGACCACACGCTGGACGAGGCTCGGGTCCATGGCGGCGGCTTCCATTAAATGCCATGAGATGGCTTCGCCCTCGCGGTCGGGGTCGGTGGCGAGAAAAATTTCAGCGTGTTCCTGCGCCAGCTTTTTAATTTCCTTCACCAGCGCGGTCTTTTCGTTGGGCACGCGATACTTCGGCTGGAAATTATTTTCCACGTCCACCGAAAGTTGACTCTTCAACAAGTCACGCACATGCCCCACAGATGCTTTAACTGTGTAGCCCTTGCCCAAAAAGCGTCCGACCGTTTTTGCTTTCGCTGGCGATTCAACGATCACCAATTTTCCGCGGCGCGCTTTTTCCACCTTGGCGGGTTTTTCGGGCACGGGCAAACTCGCATGCGCCTCGGTGCGGCCCATGCGATACAACTTTGTGCCGCACACTGCACACGTGCCAATTGTCACCGGCGAGGCCTTGGCATTAAAGCCGGCCTGCGGATTCTGCACTTCACGTTTGGTCTTGCACTTCATGCAATAGGCTTCCATGTAACCTCCAGAGGGAAGATGAAAAGAGAAAAGGGAAAGAGAAAAGAGAATTAGAGAGTAGTAAAAAGTTTCGCAACGCGCTTCTTCCTATTCCCCATTTTCTACTCCCTGCTGCCTGCTCTCTATTCTCTACTCTCTACTCTCTTAAATATATTTCTCGTTCCCAGATTTTTTCAAACCGTCCACAATTTTGCGCACGTTTTGCGCCTGGTCTTTATGACAGACCAATAATACATCACCTGTGTCTACAATAATTAAATTTTCTACACCGATGGTCACAATCAGCCGTTCGCCGCGATTGCCATACACCAGCGACCTATGCGTGTCTTCGCCAACATGCTGGCCCGCATAGACGATATTACCATTAGTGTCCGCGAGCAGAACGTCGAACAACGAATCCCACGAACCGACGTCGCTCCACTCGAGTCCGCCCGCTGGTAGCACGGCCACTTTGTCAGCGTGCTCCATGATTCCATAATCCACAGTGACCGATTCCAGGTCCGGCCAGATGCGCCTAATAAAGTCCTCGCCTCGTCCCGCGCTCGTAGCGGATTCAATCCCGTCGAGCGCGGTCGCCAGCCCGGGCAGTTGTCTGCCAATCTCCGCGAGAATCACATCGGCGCGCCAGACGAACATGCCCGAGTTCCACGAATGGTCGCCGGCTGAAAGCATTTCGCGCGCGCTGGCTTCGTCGGGCTTCTCTTTAAATTTGCGCACGCGATACACGGGATAGATGGTCTCTTCGGGAATGGCCTCGCCGCGTTGAATATAACCATAACCCGTGGCGGCGAAAGTGGGCGTGATGCCCAGCGTGACCAGATATTTTTTCTCGGCCACATCTGCGGCGACGCGAATCAGCAAATGAAATAAATCGCGATTGCGGATGAAATGGTCGGCAGGCAGAATCGCCATGATCGCATCCGCATCACGCTGACGAAGAGTCAGCGCCGCAAGCCCCACCACCGAAGCCGTGCCGCGCGGTGCAGGCTCTGCTAAAAAATTTTCTGCTGGAATTTCGGGTGCTTGTTCGCGCAATCCATCCACCTGCTCGGCAACAGTGACAACATAAATTCTATCAGATGGCAAAAGACCGTTCAATCGCTCGACGGTGCTTTGAAACAAAGTACGATTCTCTTCCACCAGGGGAAGCATCTGCTTCGGCTTATTACGCCGCGAGAGCGGCCAGAGTCGCGTCCCGCCGCCGCCAGCCATGATTACTGCATAGGTGTGTTCGAGCATGGGGGAAGTATACACGTACACAGGTAAACAGGTAAACAGGTAAGCAGGTAAGCAGGTAAGCAGGTAAAAACATAATTGTGTTTACATGTCTACGTATTTCCGTGTCTACGCACCCACATCATAATCCGCCGCACTCTCGCGGACAGCCACATAGTTCATGCCGCCCACCTGGCGCACCATTCCTTTTAATTCCATCAGCGTAAGTGTAGCGGAGACTTTCTCAATCGGCAAGCCCGTCTGATTGCGAATCGCATCCACGTGGACGGGTTCTGCGCCCAGCGCCGCGAGCAGTTGCGCTTCGAATGCGTCCGCGGGCAAGGCCCTACGCGCAGACTTGAATTGTCCGGCACGAGTTAAATTAAGCGCCTGCACCAAGTCTTGCGGACTCAACAACGGGTGCGCGCCAGTTTGAATTAATTTATTTGTGCCCTTGCTCTGCGGCGCAAGAATATTTCCTGGCACTGCAAAAACTTCGCGTCCCTGCTCGGCGGCGAATTCGGCAGTGATTAATGCGCCGCTGGTCTCGCCCGCTTCGATGACCACCGTCGCCATCGACAGGCCGGAGATGATTCTATTGCGCGGCGGGAAGTTGCTCGCGTCGGGCGGCGTGCCAATCGCGTAATCGCTGATGACTGCGCCCTGCTTCATCATCTTCTCGGCCATCTGCAAATGCTCGGGCGGATAAATTTTGTCCACGCCCGAGCCGAGGACTGCGACGGTGCGTCCGCCAGCACGGAGCGCCGCTGAGTGCGCCACCGCATCCACGCCGCGCGCGAGGCCAGAGACAATCGTCACGCCCTGCCCCGCGAGGAATGCGGCCAGGTCTTCGGTGATTTGTCGTCCGTAGGGAGTGATCTGGCGCGTGCCGACGATGGCGACGGCATAATGGTCTTCGGGAATAATTTCACCGCGCACAAACAAGACAGGTGGCGGCTGTTCAATCTCTTTCAGGCGCGGCGGATAGAGTTCATCGTCCCAGGTGAGCGCCTGAATATTTAGTTTTTCCATTTGGGCGAGGATGCGCTCAAAGTCCACGCTCTTGCGCATGGACGCAATCGACTCGGCCAATTTTTTACTGAGTCCCGCTTCGACAAGTTGTTCAGTCGGCGCGTTCCACGCATCTTCGAGCGAATCAAAATAGCTGATCAGCGCGCGCATACGCACCGCGCCGATGCCTTTGACTAAATTGAAGCCGAGCCAGAATCGTTTATTGTCCATGCTACCAGCCCCCGTTAATCCAACAGACCTTCCAACAAATGCACTTTAATTTCGCGCGTGGCGGCATCAATGCTCAGCACCACGTCGGGAATCGCGGGCAATAAACTTTCTTTGCCTTCTGCCGAAGTCACCACGTAGACATCATTCGCGCCGGTGGACAATATTTCAGTCAACGTGCCAAGCGCGCGGCCATCGTCGGTGATGACGCTCATGCCGAGAATCTCGTGGTGGTAGACCTGTCCCTCGGGCAAGGGCGGACGGTCTGCGGCGGGGACGTAGACCCACGTGTTGCGCAAGTGTCCGACGGCCTCTGGGGTGACGAGTCCGCTAAAGGATACCAGCAACCCGCTGTCGCCGCGGGGGCGAGCCGAGGCGATTTTGATGGCAGAATGCTCGTCGCCGAGAAAAACCTGGGTGCCGGCGCGCAGTCGCTCGGGGAAGTCGGTGTGGACATCCATGATTAATTCGCCGCGCAGCCCGTGCGGGCGGCGCAAAAATCCCACCACTAAATATACAGGCTCGCCGCTTGGCGAGCCTGAGTCAGGACTATCAGAAACACGCTTGCGCGGCATTAAGGCTCCAACACGTCGAGGGTGGCCTGCTTGCCCGCGCGTTCAGCGGCCACACGCAAGAGGGCGCGGATGTTGTTGGCCACGCGTCCACTTTTGCCGATGACGCGGCCCATGTCGCTTTCGGCCACACTTAACTCGAGACGCACGCGACTGCCGTTGCCCGTCTCGGTGACGTTGACTTGCTCGGGGTGCTCAACCAGCGCTGTGGCGATGTATTCGATTAATTCTTTCATGTGGGCCTCACAAAATACGCAGTACGGTTTTGAGTCCGTACTGCGCGGTCACTACTTCTTGGTGGGTGCTTTTGGTTTGGGCGCGCGCTTGGGCTTGGGAAGCAGGTTGGCAATTGCCTCAGCGCCTTCCTTCACTAGGGTCTCAACAGGCTCGCCCTTTTTGAAACGTTCGAAGCGCTCGAGCACGCCCACGGTGTTGAAGATTTTCTCAACGCCCTCAGTGGGCAGAGCGCCGTGACCCATCCAGTGAAAGATGCGCTCCTCTTTGAGGGTCACCGTGGAGGGGTTGGTGCGCGGGTTGTAGAAACCGATAATTTCAAGAAAGCGGCCATCACGCGGCGCTTCTTTGTCGGCGGCAATAATGCGGTAGGAAGGTTGACCCTTAAGGCCAACGCGGCGAAGACGAATACGAACCATCGAGAAAACTCCTTGCTAATTTTTGAAAGTTTTTTTAGCCGTCAACATGAGAGAGGGGTTGCGTGGAAAGTCACGCGCTCAGGCTGGGCAACAGGCGCATATTTTACCAGAGAAATTCGGTGGGCGATTGAAATCGCACCAACCAATGCAAAGTCCGCCTTCGCGGACTAAAAAAGAGCCGACGAAGGTCGGCTTCGCTGGTGTTGTGGCGGTTTCAACCGCCCAACCCAAAAACAATCCTCGTCCCGCCGCCATCAGCGTGCTCGGCGCGAATCGCCCCGCCGTGCGCCTCGACCAAATATTTCGCAATCGAAAGCCCGAGTCCCATGCCGCCCGAGTCGCTGGATTTATAAAAACGCTCAAAGATATGCGGCAAAATCTCGGGCGCGATTCCCGAGCCTGTGTCGCTGACTGAAATCTCGCCGCCGGCATACGTGACGGAAATTTGTCCGCCGCTCGGCGTATGGCGCAACGCATTCGTCAATATATTGGATAAGACTTCACGCACGCGCAGCGGATCAACATCCGCGCTCGGAGCGGGTGCGAGCGACGATTCGATTCGCACCCCCTGAGCCTCCATCACCGACCTGTGAGCGGATACCGTTTCGAGAATCAGTTCCGCCACGTCGGTGGGTTCGCGGCGTAACTGCAACGCGCCTGCTTCGGCCATGGCCAATGTGCGCAAGTCGTCTACCAGGCGCGACATAAGTTGAGTCTCGTCGAGGATCGAGCGCAGACGCGACTCGTCGGCGGGGTACACGCCGTCGAGCATGCCCTCCACCTCGCCGCGGATAACCGTCAGCGGGGTGCGCAGTTCGTGAGTCACGTCGGCCAGCATGTCGCGGCGCTGACGGTCTGTGGCCTGCAAACGTTCGGCCATCGAATTAAACGTCCGCGCCACAGCCCGCGCCTCGGGCGGACCCTGCTCCTCGATGCGCGCTGAGTAGTCCCCCTCTGCAACACGATTGGAGGCGGCCAGCAAATCATCCAGTGGGCGCGAAAGGCGGCGCAAATTGTACGCCGCAACAAACGCCACAGCGACAATTGCCACAACAAAAATAATTCCAAGTGGAACAATAAAGCGAATGGCATGGAACGGAAAGTGGACAAAACCGAGCGTCTCGGCGATCAGCCCCACAACGACGAAGACGATGCTCAAAATAAATAAGTTGAACAACACAAACATGCACCCCATGCGACGAAAGAATGGGTTGCGACGAAACTGTCCGCGTTGCGGCGGCCAGGATTCGTTTTCAGGCCACCAGGGCGGGCGGTGAGGAGGAGTGTGGTGTTTCATGGGGAAAGATGAAGGTTGAAGTGCGAAAGGTGAAGGTTGAAGTGCGAAAGATGAAAGTTGAAGTGCGAAAGATGAAAGAAAACAGTTTGATAGTTTGATAGTTACGTGTTTCCGTGTCTACTTGTTTCCGTGTTTACCTGTGTACCTCTTCACTTATCCGTAAACTTGTATCCTACGCCGTACACCGTTAACACATAACGCGGCTCGGAGGGAGTCAACTCAATTTTCTTGCGCACGTTCTTGATGTGCGCGTCTATGGCGCGTTCATAAGATTCAAAGGCCACGCCGTGAATCGCGTCGAGCAGTTGGGCGCGGGAGAAGACTCTGCCGGGTTGACGGGCGAGCGCGGCCAGCAGGTCAAATTCGGTGGGAGTCAGCTCTTCGAGCTCCCGCCCCTCTACAGTGACGCGCAGGCGCGGGATGTCGAGAGTCAGATCGGCGGCGCGGATAATTTCCGCTCCCATGTTGGCGGCGTTTTCGATCCGCCGTAAAACCACGCGCACTCGAGCAACGAGTTCTTTGGGGCTGAAAGGTTTGGTCATGTAATCGTCGGCGCCGAGTTCGAGGCCGACAAGTTTATCGGTCTCTTCAGCGCGGGCGGTGAGCATGATGATCGGCGCGTTGGAAAATTTGCGGAATTCGCGGGTGAAGTCGAGGCCGTCCATGAAGGGCAGGCCGAGGTCGAGCACAACGA
>VFKQ01000337.1 GCA_009885445.1 Anaerolineaceae bacterium
AGGTTTGCATAGAAGATCATCAGCATCAGCAAGCCAAATACAAATGTAGGGAAGGATGTGCCGACAATACTAAATACGCGCCCAGCCTGGTCAATAAATCCGTTGTGATGCACGGCGGCCTGCACGCCCATCCAGATGCCGACCAGAATGACAGGCGCAACTGCCCAAATGGTTAAGTCTAATGTGTTGGGGAAGCGGCGTTTGATCAAATCGGCCACAGGTTGTGAGGCTGTCTTTGAGTAGCCAAAGTCACCATAAATAATGCCGCCATGGCGTTCACCATTAACCACATGGCCGGTTAGCCAGCGCAAATATTGTTCAGGAAAGGGGCAGTCGAGGCAGTATGTCTTGATAATGGATCCCAACTGCTTCTCGTTCCTGGGGACATCCTTAATGTACAAAGACGCGCGCTCGACCGGGTCGAGAAGCATCATCATGCCAAAGATCATGGTTGTCACTCCAAATAAGAGCAGGGGCACGAGCATTAAACGGCGTAGGATATATGTAACCATGGGACTACCTCACAGCTTTCATTCAAGGGGAATTTTGCAATTCAGAATGCAGTGAACTCATTTCACGGCATTGGGCATGGCAAAATTTTTAATTTGGCGGGGACCTGTTGCCAGGCCCCCGCCAAATTTCTTACCGGTCCGAATCTTATTGCTTGTAGATCGTGTAGTAGTAGGTGCCGGGGAAGATCGGGTTGGTGATCAGGCCCATCACCCAGCGCTGGGTGAAGCCGTGGCTGGTGGTGAGCACAACCGGCACGCCGATGGCCTCATCGTAGTAGAGCTGATTCAGCCCAGCGTAGATTTCAGCGCGCTTGGCGGGGTCGGTCTCAGAGACGCCGGCGTTCAGAATCGGCTGAATCTGGTCGCGCAGTTCCTGGGTCAGGCCCTGGCGAGCGCCGTAGGCGCCCACGGTGTAGGGCTGGTACCAGTTGTGCGCATCGTGAATGTCCTCGAGCCAACCGCCCGTCATGATCGGAATCAAGTGGGCGCGTTGAGCGCGCAGGTAAGCGGCGAAGGGCAAACCGAGGATTTCAACATTGAACAGTTCGTTCACGTCGCCAATGTTGTTGGCCATGATCTCAGCAACGATCTGGCGGGTGGTGTTGCCCTGGTTGTACATCATCTGGAGGCGGAAGCCGGTGGTCCAAACGTCGCCTTCGGGATCGTCACCAGCGGCGATGCCGTCGTTGTCGAGGTCAGCGAGTTTGAATTCCGCTTCAGAAGCGGCCAGGTCGAAGGTGTAGTGCGGGGTATCCAGGCTGTAGCCGGGCATACCGGGCAGAGGCAACTGGAGCGACTGCACTGCTTCACCGTTGTAAACATCGTTGATGAAGGTTTCATGGTCGAAGGCATAAGCAAAAGCCCTGCGCATGTGAACATCCAGGAAGAAGTTAACGGGGATGCCATTGCCATCGAGCAGACCGGAACCAATGTAGGAATTACCCTCGGCAACGATGCCCATGTTGAACAGAATTACATCCTGGGCAATACCTGGGCGGCCAATGCGCAGGCGGAAGGGCTGGGTTTCGTCAACCACTTCGCAGGTCTTGTAGGCGTTGGTGGCCAAATCGAACTCACAGCGTTCGCCGGCGAGAGGGTCCATCTGGGGACGGTTCTCAACGGGGACGTCAGTGGTGTCGGCATCGCCGGTCTGCATCATGGTGAAGCGGGTACCCCATTCAGACACCTGGCGAATCACGATGCGCTCGAGTTGAGCGGGCGTGCGCCAGTAATCGTCGTTGCGGACGAGGACGATTTCCTCGCCATTGGCGAGCTTCTCAAGGACGAAGGGGCCGGTGCCGTTGGCAATGCTCGAGAAGGGATTCTCCTCGGAGGTCATGCCGTAGAAGTTCTGCCAGGTATCGCAGGAACCATCCCAGCCGCCGTTTTCCATCACCCACTCGCTGTCCATGATCGCGCCCCAAGTCTGGGCGATGGTGGGCAGGAAGGGACCCCAAGGTCCATTAAGGGTCATGGTCACGGTGCCAGCGGCGTCGTCAGCGACAATCGCGGTCTTGACTCTTTCGCAGGCGGCCAGCAAGGCGGCCGGATCGAGGGCAACCATACAATCACGATCATCGGCGCAGGAACCGTCACCGGCTACCAGGGAGATGTCGTCGTTGCCGATGCCAAAGAACGGCTCAGCCAACAGCCACTGGGCAGAGGCGTAACCGCCCTGCAGAAGGCCGCGCTGGTAGGAATAAGCGACGTCAGAGGCGGTCAGATCGCCACCTTCGTGGAACTTCACACCCGAGCGGATGTGGAAGGTCCAGGTGACGCCGTCTTCAGACAGCTCATAAGACTCGGCCAGTTGAGGCACGAACTTGTCGGTAGCTTCGCCGTCGAAGAAGACCAGGGTCTCGTAAACGTTGAAGATCACCTCGGCGCTGGCAGTGTCGTAAGCCAAAGCGGGATCAAGGGTGTCAACAGCCGCATCAGCAACCGCATCAACGAAGGTTGTTTTATCAGCGGCACTTGGGCCCATATCGGGAACGTCGGTAGCCGGAGCGTCGGTAGCACCCGGAACATCAGTAGCGGGAGCATCAGTGGGGGTACTGCCGCAGGCCACAAGGACCATGCTCAGCACAACCATCAGGCTCAGTAAAGCATAAATCTTACGCATTTGTTTCTTCTCCTCACGAAAATAGAAAGGTTGGTTGATTTTCGAACTCGAACTTGGGGCAGAGCTTAGCATATCTCTCTCTGGACGACCACCTCCTTTCGAGGGGTTATAAAAATCTTTCTGCGAAATGACAGGCCACGAAGTGACCTGGTTTCAACTCACGAAACGCCGGTTGGCTGTCAGCACACGAGGCCTCGGCAATCGGGCAACGGGTGCGGAAGCGACAACCCGAGGGCGGGTTGACCGGCGAGGGCACGTCGCCCTCGAGAATCGTTCGATGTCGTTTGGCGTCCGCCATCGGGTCCGGGATGGGCACGGCGGAGAGCAAAGCCTGGGTGTAGGGATGCAAAGGATTCTCGTACAGATCCTCGCGGTCGGCCAGCTCCATAATAACCCCCAAATACATCACCGCCACGCGCTTGCTAATGTGGCGCACCATCGAAAGGTCATGCGCAATGAAGAGGTAGGTCAGGCCAAACTGCTCCTGTAATTCTTCAAGCAAATTCACCACCTGCGCCTGAATGGAAACATCCAGCGCCGAGATGGGTTCATCGCAAACAATAAATGAGGGTTGCAACGCCAGCGCGCGGGCGATGCCGATGCGCTGACGCTGTCCGCCGGAAAACTCGTGCGGATAGCGGCTTGCAAAACCCGGGTTGAGCTTGACCAACTCCAGCAGATGCTGAACGCGCTCTTCAATTTCCTTGCCGGTGGCGGCGTTATGCACCATCAACGGCTCGGCCACAATTTCACCCACGGTCATACGCGGATTCAAACTGGCGTACGGATCCTGGAATATCATTTGGATTTTGCGTCGCATCTGACGCATCTTCTCGCCCTTCAGCGTCACCAGGTCAACGCCCTCGAAACTGACCGAGCCCGCAGTGGGTTTATACAACTGGAGAATGGTGCGCCCCGTAGTGGACTTCCCGCACCCCGACTCGCCCACCAACCCCAGCGTCTCGCCGCGCTTGACGTCAAAACTGACTCCGTCCACCGCGCGCACCTCGCCGGCCCGTTGACGAAAAACGCCACGGTAAATCGGAAAGTGCATCACCAGGTTTTCTACATGCAGAATAGTATCGTTATTGGCAGTGGTCATTAGCGCGGTCTCCCGGTCTTGGTGTCCACCCAGCAGGCAACGCGATGCTCTGGGGCAACCGGCTCAAGGGCGGGATTTTCCTTCCAGCATTTTTCCATGGCCCATTTACAACGCGGCGCAAATGGACACGCCTGCGGCTTGTGATACAGCACGGGGGGTAGTCCATCAATGGAATACAGTTTGGTGTGTTCCTTGGTATGAATCTTGGGCAGGCTTCCAATCAGGCCCAATGTATATGGATGTGTAGGGTTTGCAAACAACTCGCCCACTGGCGCCTCTTCAATAATAAAGCCGCCATACATCACCATCA
>VFKQ01000192.1 GCA_009885445.1 Anaerolineaceae bacterium
ATAGAGCTTGCTCCTTGCGCCGTCCTCGGCGCAAGATTTACTCGCAAAACGCCGCCGAGGACGGCGGCTTGAGCCTATGTAATTTAGACTTCATGTACGGTAGAGAATTTCGAGATAAATTCTGGGCTTCATGTTTCCACATTATAGCACCGCGAGCAAGTGCGAGAATTTGGACGCAGAGAGGAGAGTCTATGCTGTTTTCTGAATCCACCCGCCCTTCGACTACAGGAGTACCCTCCGCTCAGGGCGGTGGGTTCCTATGTTTATCCCGCCACCAGCCTGCGCCGAGAATTAACGCGGCGAGGGCGAAGATGAGCGCGACCATGATGCCGAAGGAAATTTCGATGCCAACATGGTAGTAGCGAAAGGCATACCATTGTGTGAAGATGGCCAGAAAAATTACCTCGATGAAAACCCAGCGCGTCAGCCAGCGGTCACGGTGGACCCAGGCGAAGGCGGCGACGAGGGACTCGAAGACGATGAGCATGGCGCGGTAGCGGGGATTGTCCCACTGGTCCGCGCCGCCGCGCAGGGAGGCGATGATGATCCAGAGCCAGGCTGAGGCAAGCAGCCATGTCCATAAGCGGCGACCCGCTTCGGGGGCGAGTCGACGCGTTGCAACGGGGGCGAAGAAAAGTAAGGGGACGAGGGCGTACCATCCGAGGGCGCGGAAAATTCCGAGCAGGCGCAAAGTCAACGTGGTGGGTTCGATGAAGGCGGCGGGTAGGACGGGTTGGGTGATTCCGTAAATGATGACGAAGAGCGGGCGAAGCCAGTCGGGCATTTCGCTGAAAAGTTTTTGCACCCAGCCCGAGCCGCGCTCGAGTTGGTGGACGTCCCATTTGACGGCGTCGCGGGCGAAGTTGAGGATGACGCCGACGGGCGAGGTGCTGGGGGTTGGGTCGCGTTGCAGGCCCCAGGCGAGCAGATAAATTCCGAGGAGAAAGAGGGCGAGGGCGGCGCTGAGGGCGATCCACGAAGTGCGCGCGTGTTCGCGCGTCACCCAGGCCCAGCCGGCGAAGATGACGAGGGTCAGCAGTGCGGCGACGGGGGAGATGAGGAGCATGCCGAGGAGGCCGAGGGTGAGAGATGAAAGATGAAAGATGAAAGATGTGAAATCCTTTTTATCGCTTTCATCTGTGGTTGCAAGAAATGTTCTTGCGCGCCAAGTCACGAATCCATATAGCGCCATGCACATGAAGCCCATTAGAAATGGTTCGCGCATTTGTGAGGCGCCGAGCAAAATGGATTCGGGGTAGAGCGCGTAAATGATGCAGGCGGCCAGCGCAACTTTTTCGTCCCATTGGCGGACGGCGGCTTTCCATAAGAAGGCGAGGCCGAGGGAGGCTGTCAACGCGCCGAAGAGGACGGGCAGAAGCGGGCGATGCGCGTCGGGGGAGAGATAACGATAGCCAGCGGCGCTGAGGGCGAGCAGGCCGCCGTATTGGTCGGTGTAGTGAGTCTTGTCGAATGAAGAGAGAATTGGAGAATTGGAGATTGCGAGTTCCCAGGCTTGGGTGTCGCGGCGGTAGGCGTCGAAGAAGACGTAGCCTGCGCGGTGGTCGTCGGCGCCGTTGGTGTTGAGAGGCAGGGCGATGTAAAGTGTAATGCCGAGGGCGAGGCGGAGGATGAAGGCGGATACAAAGATGAAGGATGAAGGATGAAAGCGTTGCCCTGAGCCTGTCGAAGGGATGAAGGGGAGGGTTGCCCAAGAAAACGTAGTGCGTAAAACGTAAAAAGAAAGAAGAAGGAGGAAAGAGAAGAGCAGCCAGCCGCGCAAAAAGTTGCCGGGTTGAATCGCGGCGAGTAATGCGCCGAGGGCGAGGCTGGAGGGGATGGCGCGGAGGAGGAATTTCATTTTGTGTTTATATCATGGAAAAAATTTTTACCACGAAGGGTCACGAAAGTTTTTTTGCGACTCCGAGAATCTACTTGCGTTGATTTCGCCCTCATCCCCAGCCCTTCCCCCACTCCACGTTGTTTCGGGGGCTATAGTCCCGCTGGGAGAAGGGAGTCAGTCCATGCCTTGCAAAATTTTCTTTGCTCTTGCGAGCCAGGAATATTTTTGTACTTCGGCGCGGGCTTTTTCAGCAAGTGAATCGCGGCGCGGGGAATCGGCGAGTAAGGATTTAATTGCACTCACCCACATCAAAACATTTTCAGGTTCGCAAAAAACGGCGGAGGTTTCGTCGAGCACTTCGCGGATGACGGGCAGGTCGCTGGTGAGGATTGCGCGGCGGGCGGCCATGTATTCAAACATTTTCATCGGGCTGGCTACGGCGGCAGAGTCCGCGAGGCCGCTGGAGCCGAGGATCGAACGTGCATAAGGCATCAGCAAAATATCTGCGGCGGCGAGATAGTTGGGCA
>VFKQ01000038.1 GCA_009885445.1 Anaerolineaceae bacterium
ATAGAGCTTGCTCCTTGCGCCGTCCTCGGCGCAAGATTTACTCGCAAAACGCCGCCGAGGACGGCGGCTTGAGCCTATGTAATTTAGACTTCATGTACGGTAGAGAATTAAACACAAAGTACACAAAGTACACCAAGAATTTTCCCTTCGTGAACTTCGTGGTGAAAAAGAGGTTTCATTGAATCGCAATCTAACTTTCATCGCCATCGCACTCTTCACCTGGGGCATGGGTGAGGGCCTGTTCTTTAATTTTCAACCCATCTACCTCGCCCAACTCGGCAGTGACCCGCAACAGATCGGCTTGATTCTCAGCGCGTTCGGCGCTTCGATGGCCATCACGCACATTCCCGCCGGCCATCTCGCCGACCGCATCGGACGCCGCCCGATGTTGCTAGCCGCCTGGTTCATGGGCTTGTTCGCCGCACTCGTGATGGGATTTGCGCAGAGCATCAATTTTTTTGTGTTGGGCATGTTGATCTATGGCCTGACCGCTTTCGTCTCTGCGCCGCTCAGCAGTTACACCACTGCGGCGCGCGGCGCATGGAGCATCAGCCGCGTGCTCACGCTCACCTCGGCCACATTTAATTTAGGCATGGTGCTCGGCCCCGGACTCGGCGGTTGGATCGGCGAGCACTACGGCCTGCGCAGTGTTTATTTTTTCGCGGCGGGCATCTTCGCCATTTCAACCCTCTTCATATTTTTCGTCAGCGCCCAACCCATTGACCATCACGATCCCGCGTCGCCGCCCGAGGGTTTATTTGCCAACACGCGCCTGCGTTCATTTCTCGCCATCTATGCCTTCGCCGTGTTTGCCATGTTCCTTTCCACGCCGCTCACGCCCAACTTCATCGAAGGTGTGCGCGGCCTCTCGCTCAGCGAAACCGGACTCATCTTCACCGCTGGCGCATTGGGCAACGCGTTGATTAACATCTGGCTCGGTCAAAGCGAACCGCGCCGTGGTTTTATCATTGCGCAATTACTCGTCGCCTTATTCGCCATCTTAATTTGGAAGGGCACCGGCCTTGGCTACTTTGCCCTCGGTTATTTTCTGCTTGGTGGATTTCGTGCCTCGCGCCCGCTGGCCATGGCCGAAATGCGCGTCCTCGTTCACGACTCGCAAATGGGACTCGTCTACGGAATTATCGAGACGGTCGGCGCAATAATATTTATCGTCACCCCCGCGCTAGCTGGATTTCTCTACGCGCGCGACCCTTACATGATTTACCCGCTCGCCCTCGCGCTGATAGCGGCTTCCGTTACAATCAGCTTGGTCCTCGCTCCAAAGCCAAACCCCAGTCTTCAGTAATCAGTAATCAGTGATCAGTGATCAGTCTCTAGTACATCTTGGCATAAATGGGACTTTGGAATAGGATAAGACAAATTCATAAAGGAGATGGCAAAATGCGAGGAGCCAA